>CAZNUF010000120.1:0-4450 GCA_964576125.1 uncultured Ruminococcus sp.
CAATTGCAATGTAGTCGCCCTGACTGTAGAGGTTAGTGAAGTTAAGTCCTTCATTTTCTTCGCTCAATTCTTTGAGAGTGGTGTTTATATTGTCGCATACGGCTGAGGTTGCAATGTCGCTTTGCTTTGAAAAGCTGAGTACAATACCCGGATTGCCGTTGATTTTAGCGTAAATTTCATCGGTATTATCTTTGATGAATACGTCGGCAACATCGTCAAGAGTCACAACGCCGATACCGTCAATCTTTGTGTCAAAAAGCACAAGACTTTTGAGTTTCTTTTCATTGTCAACCTTGTCGCCGACACGCACCATATATTTGTTGTTTTCGTCGTCGGTAACGTACCCGGCAGGCATCGAAAAGTTCTGTGCCGTGAGAATATTTGAAACGGTTTCAAGTGTGACGGTGTTGTTCATATCCGCCTTGTCTTTAGCCTTATCCTTCTGATCCTTTAAGGTGTCAATTGAACCCTGAACATCTTTTTTGGCAGAGTCAAGCTGTGTTACCGCACTCTGAACCTCGCTCTGCTTTGCAGTCAGCGTTGCAAGTGCAGACGACATTTTAAAGACTGCGCTTGACTGCTGCTTTGAGATTGTGGCGAGTGCGCTGTCAACTGAAACCGACTTGTCGTCAAGTCCGCTGATTGCACTGTCGATTTGTGCAATACCGTTGTTGATTACGGCTATTTTATCGGTAAGCTCTTTGAGAGTGGAATCAAGCTTTGACGTATCCGTTCCAAGCTCTGCGAGCGTTTCGTTAATCTGTCCGAGTGAGCTGTCGACCTTTGATAGAGCGGCGTTTGCGGACTCAATTGCAAGCGCAAGTCCTTCTTTTCTTATATTAAACGGCTTTAGCTGTTCATCAATCTCTTCAAGCTGTTTTTCAAGCTGTTTGTACTCCTCGCTGTCCTTGTCCAGAGTAAACATCTGCTTGACGATAGCAACGTAATTGTCGCTTATCTGATTAAGAGTGTTGAGCGTGTCGGTAAGCTCCTTCTTCTGTGCAAGAAGTCCCTCGTAGGAAGTCTTTATAGACAATAGAGCCTGATAAGCCGTTTCAAGCGTTTGCTTTGTCTGTGTAAGCGAAGCTTTCTGGTCAAGCAGCTGCATTTTTGCGGATAAAAGCTGAGTTTTACCGCTTTCGGCGTTCTTTTGTGCGTCCTGAAGCTGTGATGCTACAGACTCCTGCTGAGCGTTAATCTGCTCAATAGAGGAGCTGATTGTCTGACTTCCGCTTTCAGCCTTGCTGATGTTGCTGTCAATTTCCTTTTTTGCGCTGTTCAGCTTATCCTCTGCGTCTGAAAATTGGTCGTCGAGTGCTGCTGAAATCTTCTTGTTGAGCGCATCAATTTTTTTCTGTGAGATTACGACGTTTTCTTTTTCAACAACAATACCCTTGTCCGAAACCGAGGCAACTCCGTCAATTCCCTCAAGCTTGTTTAAAAGCTCGTCGCTCACGTAATCGGACAGCTCTTTTCTGTCCTTGCCCTCGTATTCAACAGCCGTCATTGCAACTGGAAGAATACTCGGATTTGCCTTGATAAGGTACGGCGTACCTACTCCGTCAGGCCAGTTGTCCGAAATTGTGTCAAGGCTTGAACGTAAATCAACTGTTGCGGTGTCCATATTCGTGCCGTCCTCAAACTCGATTATGAGCATCGAGTAGTTTTCGGCAGAATTAGAGGTAATATCCTTTACGCCGTCAATTATTGAAATTGACTGTTCAAGCGGTTTTGTTACGGTTGCTTCAACAGTTTCGGGCGTTTGTCCGCCGTAGGTTGTCATAATCATCGCATAAGGAAAGTCCATATTCGGCAGTAGGTCGGGCGTCATTTTCAGAAAAGACACTACGCCGAGCACGATGATAATTACAACGCAGACAAAAACTGTCATCGGCTTTTTTACACTGAATTTTGATAGCATTTGCTTGTACTCCTGAAATCCTAAATTGTTAATTTTTTATTGCAACTGCGCCGTTCTTGATTATTTCAAGCTTGTGCAGGTAATCCTTCCTGACTTTATCGCAGTCCATTCCCACAACAAAAACGTCAAAGATTGCGTTTTTGAGTACCTGCGTAAGAATCTGCGAAAGGCACTTAACGTCCTCGTCGCTTTTATATTTCAGACAATCCCTGTTAAACTGATTTGAAAATTCACGGAATGGCGCTAATCCCTCAAATCTGTTGAGCATATATTCGGAAATCAAATCATCGTTTGCTCGAAGATTTTTCATAAGATTTTTCAGAATCATCTTCTGTTTTTTGTCCTTGCCAAAGTCCGTGATTATGTCGAACAGCTTTTCGTATGTATAGAAAATATCGCCGTTTGAATATTGCAGTGCCTTGCGTCCACCCTCAACGGAAAGGTCGGCAAAGGTCTTTACAAGTACCTCAACAAGGTCAACCTTGTCGTCAAAATACTGGTAAAAGCTTCCTCTTGAAATCATTGCTGTTTTAATAATGCGGTTAATGCTGACTTTTTCCGTAGACGAGCTTGCAAACTCCTGCATAATAGCATTTATAATTCTCTGCCTTTTTTCTTCGGGAAGGTTGTAAAATGTCTTTTTAATCACGATAAGACGCCTCCTTGTTATTATGACAACCTATCATATGAACACTTGTCATAATTATAATTGCATAAAAACTAATTGTCAATATTTTCCAAATATTGTATTGTGAAAGTTTTATGAATTTTTGGTGGGAAACTTGTGTAAAATAACAAAGCAGGACGGATTAACCGTCCTGCAAGGAGTTTATACTAATTCATTCTGACCGGTATTACTGCGTGAAACAGCCTCCGTCAGTGCAACAAAAAGAATGAACAGAGGTGTTGTAATCGGCTGGGCAATGTTTACGACAGCCTGCACCGAGTAGCAGATAACTGCCGATACGCATACAATTGAAAGCGGATTTGAAAACGACTTTTTAATTGCTCTTGCAACTGTTCCGCCGACAACCGACAGATAGGCGATAAGACCAAAGGCGCCGATTGTGATAAGATAGTTGAGATATTCGTTGTGAGCTGCGTTTGTTGAAGAGTCGCCGTACTTCATAAGCTCGGAGAAATACGGGGCAAAGGCATAGTGGAATGTGTCGGGACCCGTACCGAAAAGCTTTTGGAAAAACGATGCGTCACCGAAAATATCAAATGACTTTATCCACATAAAGCCTCGGTGAGTACCCCAGCTTTCGTCAAAGCGCAATATGGACACAAAGCCGTCAAGCTTTGTGTTGGTGTCAACAAAGCTGAAGTAAACTACAGCAGACAGAATTGCAAGAACTGCGACTGCAAAAAGTGAGCCGAGCACAATCGGAACTGCTTTTGAAAGCGTAAGATTCGGCTTTTTCATATCAATTATGTAAAGCACACCCGTAATTACAGCGGCAATACCGATTAGCAAAAAGCCTGTGTTTGACTCGACAAACAGCTTTTGAAACTCATCAATTTCCTTTGTCCTGCACCCGAACGACTGCGAAAGAATAACGGTAAAAAGGCGAAGTATCTTTGCCGACGCAAGCATAACCGTAAGGCAGAGAAAATATCTTTTCAGTCTTGAAATTTTACGTGAATACCAAATCAGCATAACAACAAGGAATACGCCGAGTCCGAGAATACCCGAGTCGCTGTCTGCCGTCATAAGAGCCATAAAGCCGAGTGCAGAGGATATAAGATAAATTATCCTGAACATTGACGTTTTCGTGTGAACCGACATCGTGATTACGACGGGGAGCATAACGCAGATAAAGCTTGACATAAGGTTTTTGTTGCCGATTGTCGAGGTGAAATCCTCAATCGTCTTTGCATCAAGTCGGGTGTACATACCAAGCGGGTCAATATAGCAGAAGTTAAGCACCGACAGAAGATAAACAACAGCCGAGCCTGCCGCAAGAGCGACGAAAACGTACTCCGTATAATAGTAACAGCGGGTAATGACAAAGTATATTCCCACATAAAATGCAATCAGAATAAGACCGTTGTTTCTGCCTGTCATAGAGCCGAAAAGAGCGTCCTCGGTGTGTTTTGAAAATACGGTTGAAATTATGCAAACCGCAAGAAACGCAAGCATTGCAAGGTCGGTAAACGAAAATTTTGTGATATTGGCGTTGCTGACGGACATCTCGGGTGAGTTGTCTTTTTTATCGCCGTAGTACGCAAAGTAAATCATAACAGCCTCGGCAATTATCACAACTCCCGATAATGCTAAAAAGAAGTAGTATTTGTCGTGGCGAATGTTAAAAAATGCGTCAGACGCAAACAGCGGAAAAACAGTGAACATAAGCACAAGGAAGTAGTTTAATACAGCGTGCCTTGTAGAATATTTTTCCTGAAGTCTCGGACTTTCGGTTGTGTTTTTTGTATTGCTCATTTTGGTTGCCTTTCAAGTAATAATATTGATTTAATTTTATACCGTAAGTCCGATATTGTCAATAAAATAACGGCTCAAAGTATTAA
>CAZNUF010000121.1:0-4426 GCA_964576125.1 uncultured Ruminococcus sp.
AAAAAGGTCAGCTTGTCGGAACTGTTGAAAAGCTGACATTCAAGGGCGTTCACTACGAGATAAGCGTAAGATGCGGAAAGTGCGAAATACCCATTCACTCCACAAAATCAGCCGAAATCGGCAGTGAAATCGGAATGAGAGTAATTCCGTTTAATATTCAGATTATGAACAAGCTCCTTCCGTTCTACGACAATATAATTGAAACCGAGGTTACATATTCAAGCGAGGACGAGAACTGCTTTGAATTTGAGCTTGAGGGCGAAACCGTTAAGGTTGAAAACAAGTATTTCCCGCAGGGTACAAGCGTTAAAATCACGCTTCCTCCCGAGGCTCTTTCGCTTGCAGGCGACGGAATCGGGCACTTAAAGGACGTTTACATTGAGTCGGTTGTATACAAGGGTGAGCACAATGAAATTATCCTTGAATCCGACGAGAGAAAGTGGCTTATGTTAAGCGACACCGACGAACAGGTTGCAACGTATGTTCCGCTTGCGTTTGACTTTTCAAAGGCTCGGTTTGAAGTTATTGACAATGCTGAGGAGGGCTGATTATGAAATCAAGAAAGCCCTCTATCCCCTACATCATATGGATGGTAATATTCACAATGATTCCGATTGTTATGATCGGATACACAGCATTTACCGACAAGAACGGCAACTTTTCACTTGAACCTTTTGCAAATGCGTTTTTCTATACGGGCGTATTTATGAAATCCCTCTGGATTGCGCTTATTTCAACGGCTATCTGCCTTCTGCTTGCATATCCTCTTGCATATATAATTACAAAAATGCGTCACTCCACACAGAACACCGTAATTATGCTTATGATGATTCCGATGTGGATGAACTTTCTTTTGAGAATTTACGCATGGGTTACGCTGTTGCAGGATAACGGCCCGATTGATATGCTGCTTTCAATGCTCGGAATACACGCAACATATATCGGCAACACAGGTGCGGTTGTGCTGGGTATGGTTTACGAATATCTGCCGTTTATGGTGCTTCCGATTTACACGGTTATGAGCAAGATTGACGGCGGTCTTATTGAAGCGGCGCAGGATTTAGGCTCAAACAGCCTTGCTGTTTTCAGAAAGGTAATTTTTCCGTTGAGTATTCCCGGAGTAATCTCGGGTATTACAATGGTATTTGTACCGAGTGCCAGCACCTTCCTTGTTTCGCAGTATTTAGGCGGAACAGATGACATTATGATAGGCGATATTATCGACAAAATCTTCTGGACCGACCAGAACACAGGCTCGGCTATTTCGCTTATTCTTATGGTGTTTATCTTCGTGTTCCTCATTCTTATGAATTTCTTTGGTGATGAGGAGGCGATTGCGTGAAAAAGACAAATAAAAAAAGCGGCATACTTTCAAAAATCTATATCGCTCTGATTATGATTTTTCTTTATGCGCCTATTGCAGTGCTGATTTTCTACTCCTTCAACAAGGGCAAATCCACCGTATGGCAGGGATTTTCGCTTAAATGGTATGAACAGCTTTTTGAAGACGATAATATTATGAACGCTCTCGGCAACACAATTATAATTGCCGTACTGGCTTCATTTTTTGCAACGATTCTCGGCACAGCCGCCGCAATAGGAATCAACAACTTCAAGGGCAAAAAACGTGTGCTGATTCAGAATGCGTCAAACATTCCGATTATCAGTCCCGACATCGTAATGGGCGTTTCGCTTATGCTGTTGTTTACGTTCCTCGGCGTTATGTTCAACTTTGAAATGGGCTTTGTAACGGTGCTGATTTCGCATATCTGCTTCTGCGTACCGTTTGTTGTGCTCAATGTTATGCCGAGAATAAGGCGAATGGACAGAAGTATTTACGACGCCGCACTCGACCTTGGGTGCAACCAGTGGCAGGCGTTCTACAAGGTTGTTATTCACGAGCTTATGCCCGGTATTTTCTCGGGACTGCTTATGAGCTTTACCTATTCGCTTGACGACTTTATCATCACCTACTTTACGAGGGGTGCAAAGTTCCAGAACCTGTCGATTGAGATTTACTCAATGACGCACAGGAGAATTTCACCGAAAATCAACGCTCTTTCGGCTTTGCTGTTTCTTGCGGTGCTTATCATAATGATTATTATTAATCTGCGTGAGAGGCACGAGGAAAATGTAAAAGCACAAAAGACGTAATTAATAAAAAATTTTTTAAGGGAGATTGAGAAATGAAAAGAACAATCAGTATTATCCTTGCTGTTCTGATGACAGCATCGTTTGCGGCCTGTTTTTCAGGTTGCGGCAACAGCAGTAGTGCCGGTGAAGTAAACGTCTACAACTGGGGCGAGTATATCTCGAACGGTGAAGACGACCTTATGGACGTTATCGACGAATTTGAAAGCGAAACGGGAATAAAGGTAAACTACACCACCTACGAAACGAACGAAGAGCTTTACAATATGCTGAAAAACAGCAACGTAAGCTACGATGTTATTATTCCGTCGGACTATATGATAAGTAAGCTCATCGAAGAGGATATGCTGCTTGAACTTGATTTTGACAACATTCCGAATTATGAAAATATTATGGATCGCTTTAAGAAGCTTGACTGCGACCCCGAGGGAAAATACACAGTCTGCTACAGCTGGGGCGTTACCGCTATGGTTTATGACAAAACAAAGGTAAGCAAAAAGCCGACTTCGTGGGACGCACTCTGGAACGAAAGCCTTAAGGGTCAGATTCTTATGTTCAACAACAGCCGTGACGCAATGGCAATTGCAATGCAGCTTTGCGGAATCAACCCTGCAAACTGCACAAAGGACGATGTTGACAAAGCGGCAAAAAAACTTGCACAGCAGAAGCCGTTACTTAAAAAGTACGTTATGGATCAGGTGTTCACCGAAATGGAAAAAAGTCAGGCGGCAATTGCTCCGTACTATGCAGGCGACGTTGTGACTATGATGGACGCAAACGAGAACCTCGACTACGCTATGCCCGAGGACGGAGCAAACCTTTTCTATGACGCAATGTGTATTCCGAAATGCAGTAAGAACAAGGAAAATGCAGAGAAGTTCATTAACTTTATGCAGAAGCCCGAGATTGCGGCTGAAAACTGCAAATATCTGAACTACGCAACACCGAATCAGAAAGCATATGACGAGTATCTTGACGAGGATATGAAGAACAGCGAGCTGATCTTCCCGAGTGACGAATACCTTGACAAATGCTATGTATTCACAAATGTTCCCGACGACGTATATGCATATATGCAGGAACAGTTCGTAAAAATTCAGGCTGAATAAATTATTAATTTATATCTAAAATGATTCAGGGACGGCAAACCGTCCCTGTTTTTATTTTATATCATCATAATTTTCAAGAAAGCTGTGCTCTGCTCCGTTTGACTTATACCCCACCATTGTGTCAAGGCAGACGGAATGAATGCTGTTGAAAATGCTCTTTTCAATGTTCGGGTTTGTCTTTTTAAGCTCCTTTATAAGCTGTTTAATCTCCTGACGTTTTGAGTCGCCCGTTCCGTTTTCGCAGTTTTCGGTAAATCGACAGGCACACTGAATAAACTCCAGTCCGTTGTACTTCTGCCACGCAATTATTGCGTCCTCGTGAATACAGTACATCGGGCGGATAAGCTCCATTCCCTCAAAGTTTGTGCTGTGAAGCTTAGGCGGCATTGACTGGATTTGTGAGCCGTAGAACATTCCGAGCAGTGTGGTTTCGATTACGTCGTTGAAGTGGTGACCGAGCGCAATTTTGTTGCACCCAAAATCCTGCGCCGCTTTGTAGAGGTGTCCCCTCCTCATTCTTGCGCATAAGTAACAGGGGGATTTTTCCGTTTTGTCGGCTACGGTGAAAATATTTGTTTCAAAAACCGTAATCGGAATATGCAACAGCCTTGCATTGTCCTCTATCTTCTTTCGGTTTTCCGCATTGTAACCCGGGTCCATTACAAGATAGACAAGCTCAAACGGCACCTCGCTGTATTTGTGAAGCTCCTGCAAAAGCTTTGCCATAAGCATTGAATCCTTGCCGCCTGAAATGCAAACGGCGATTTTATCACCTGCGTTTACAAGTTTATAATTCTTTAACGCAATTAAAAACGGATTCCATATTCTTTTTCTGTAGGTTTTAATTATACTTCGCTCGACAAGCTCGTGTTTTTCAAGTTCTCTGCCCATATTATGCTCCCTGAAAGTTGTTTATTCAGGAGAATTATAGCACAACTTGATAAATAACACAACAGCCGCTCCGTTAATCGGGGCAGCTTATAGTTTAAAATATTACTTGCGTATAAATAAAATTCCGAGAGTGTTAGGTCCGCAGTGAGTTGTTACCGTACAACCTGCCGTAGTTTCAAGAATCTCTTTAAAATCGGGGCAGATTTCAAGTATCTTTTGCCTTACCGCTTCAACATCCTCTTCACTGCACTTTGTATGCGTAATGAAAATTCGGC
>CAZNUF010000122.1:0-4373 GCA_964576125.1 uncultured Ruminococcus sp.
AGTGGAAAAATCGGATTGTTTTGAAAAAACGGTTGCCCGAATTTTAAATTGATATGCAGGTGACGTTTCGGGACGTCAAGGATGCCGTCCCCTACGGATAAAGAGGAAACGTTTGTATTACAATCGTAGGGACACGGCGTGCCGTGTCCGCAGTGATTATAAAACGCAACCGATTTTATTAACATTATCGTTACAAACAAACATTTCCGTAGGGGACGGCTTCCCAGACGTCCCGTTTCATAAATTGCAATGCAATTTATGAAATATGGCGAACACAGTTCGCCGCTACAATCATTAATTTTACACCGCTAAATTATAGCTTAGCTTAATAAAGGGATAATCTTTAAAAATAAAAGGAGATAAATTTTATGGCACAGAAGGGTGATTTGCTGTCGGTAAGACAGGACATACGAGTAGTTGACGCAACAATCCGTGACGGCGGACTTTGCAACGATTTCAGATTTGACGACAAGTTCGTCAAGGACTTGTACGAGGCTAACGTCAAGGCAGGCGTTGACTATATGGAGTTCGGCTACAAGGCTTCAAAGGAGATTTTTGACGAAAAGGACTTCGGCAAGTGGAAGTTCTGCAACGATGCTGACATCAGAAAAATTGTCGGAGACAACAAGACAAAGCTGAAAATTGCCGTTATGGCTGACGTTGGCAGAACCGACTTTGAAAAGGACATCATTCCCAAAAAGGACAGTCCGATTGACCTTATCAGAATTGCAACCTACATCAACACAATTCCTGCGGCTATCGAGATGATTGAGGACTGTGCTAAAAAGGGCTACGAAACTACAATCAACATTATGGCTGTTTCAAAGGCAAGAACAGAGGATATTGTTACTGCGCTTGAAATTCTCGGACAGAGTCCCGTAAACGCTTTCTACATTGTTGACAGCTACGGCGCCCTCTACCCCGAGGAGTCCAGAAAGCTCGCAGAGCTTTACTGCTCAATCGCCGACAAATACAACAAGGCTGTAGGCGTTCACGCACACAACAACCAACAGCTTGCATTTGCAAACACAATCGAGGCTATGACTCAGGGCGTAAGCTACCTTGACGCTACCGTTGACGGAATGGGCAGAGGTGCAGGCAACTGCGCACTCGAGCTGTTGCTCGGTTTTCTCAAGAATCCGAAGTATAAGGTTACGCCGATTCTGAAAATTATTGAGGAGCATACTCATAAGCTCAAGGAGAACGGCGTAAAATGGGGATATGACATTCCTTATATGCTCACAGGTCAGTTCAACACTCATCCCCGTCCTGCAATTTCGTTCGTAAAGGACGACAGAAAGGATTATTCACGTTTCAACAACGAGCTGTTTGATATTATCAATTCATAAAAGACAAACAACAATTTCGTTGGAAACATTTGAATTATGAACAAATGACATAACGGACTAAAAAAGGAGAGTAGAAAATGGCATTTGACAGACTTATTGAAAAAATTGCAGAAATGCAGAACCCCACTGTTGCAGGTCTTGACCCGAAGCTCGATTATGTACCTGCTTCAATCAAGGAGGCTTGCTTTGCAAAATACGGAAAAACTCTTGACGGAGCGGCTGCGGCACTCTTTGAGTTCAACAAGGCTCTGATTGATTCGCTTTGCGACATTGTTCCGGCAATCAAGCCGCAGGCTGCATATTATGAAATGTACGGCTGGCAGGGCGTAAAGGCTCTTTGTGACACAATCGCATATGCAAAGTCAAAGGGAATGTTCGTAATCACTGACGGCAAGCGCAACGACATCGGCACAACTATGGAGGCTTACGCAACGGCTCACCTCGGCACAACCGACGTTGCGGGCGAGAGCATTGACGCTTTCGGTGCAGACGCACTCACGGTAAACGGATACCTCGGTACTGACGGTATCAAGCCGCTTGCAAGCGTTTGCAATGAAAAGGATAAGGGCATTTTCGTGCTTGTAAAGACGTCTAACCCCAGCTCGGGCGAGTTGCAGGATATGAAGCTCGACACCGACGAAACCGTTTATGAGCATATGGGCAGAATGTGCGAGAGCTGGGGAGAGGAGCTTATGGGCAAATACGGCTACTCGGCTGTAGGCGCAGTTGTAGGCGCAACCTATCCCGAACAGCTTAAAGAGATGAGAGCAAAGCTTCCGCATACATTCTTCCTCGTTCCCGGCTACGGCGCACAGGGCGGCGGTGCAGAGGACGTTAAAAATGCGTTTGACGAAAACGGCCTCGGCGCAATCATCAATTCAAGCCGAGGAATTATGTGTGCTTGGAAAAAGCAGAACCTTACGGAAGAAGATTTTGCACAGGCGGCTCGCAATGAGGCAATCAGAATGAGAGATGAAATCATCACAGCAATCGGAAAAATAACTAAATAACTATTTGATTTTTCTATGTGCAAATTCGCCGTTATTGTTGACTTTGTTAAAATATAGGCGTATAATTTATATGTATAGGCAATTTGTGACAGTATTGCAATTGCTATTCCAAACAAAAAATTTTTAAATAAATCAAGGGAGATTTTAGACATGGCAAGAGTTTACAATTTTTCTGCAGGTCCGTCAATGTTACCTGAGTCTGTACTTAAAAAAGCAGCGGCTGAAATGCTTGACTACGAGGGCAGCGGCCAGAGTGTAATGGAGATGTCGCACCGCTCAAAAATTTACGGTACAATTATAGAGGGCGCAGAGGCTCTTTTAAGAGAGGTTATGAATATCCCCGACAACTACAAGGTGCTTTTCCTTCAGGGCGGCGCTTCAACACAGTTTGCCGCAATTCCTATGAACCTTATGACAAAAAGCGGTAAGGCTGACTATGTAATCACAGGTCAGTGGGCTAAAAAGGCTCATGCAGAGGCTGCTCGTTACGGTGAGGCTAATGTTGTTGCATCTTCAGCTGACAAGACCTTCTCATACATACCCAAGCTCGATCCTTCGACATTTACAAAGGACGCTGATTACTTCTACATTTGTATGAACAATACTATCTACGGAACAGTATATAACGAGCTTCCCGATACAGGCGACGTTCCGCTTGTTGCGGATATTTCTTCCTGCATTCTTTCAAGACCTATTGACGTTTCAAAGTTTGGCGTTCTTTATGCCGGCGCACAGAAGAATATGGCTCCCGCAGGTCTTACTGTTGTTATCGTTCGTGAGGACTTAATCGGCAATGCTATGGACATTACTCCTACAATGCTCAACTGGAAAACTCACGCTGATAACGGTTCAATGTTCAACACTCCGCCCTGCTACACAATCTATATTGCTAAACTCGTTTTAGAGTGGATTAAAAATGAAATCGGCGGTCTTGACAAGATGTATGAGCTGAACAAGAAGAAGGCTGACCTTCTTTACGGTTTCCTCGACAGCTCCGAAATGTTCAAGGGCACTGTTGTTCCCGAGGACCGTTCGCTTATGAACGTTCCGTTTGTAACAGGTGACGCTGACTTAGACGCAAAATTTGTTAAGGAAGCTACAGACGCAGGCTTTGTAAACATCAAGGGTCACCGCAGTGTAGGCGGTATGAGAGCTTCAATCTACAACGCTATGCCTTATGAGGGCGTTGAAAAGCTCGTTGAGTTTATGAAGAAATTTGAGGCTGACAATAAATAATTATATTTTGTATGTTTTTCATACGTTCCAACATATATTAAAAAGGATTGATTACAATGTTCAATATTCTGACATTAAATAAAATTTCAAGCATCGGCACAAGCCGTCTCGGTGAAAACTACACCTACGGCGACGACGTTCAGAACCCCGATGCAGTGCTCGTAAGAAGTGCGTCAATGCACGAAATGGAGTTTGACAGCAACCTCCTTGCAATTGCAAGAGCAGGTGCAGGTACAAACAACATTCCCAAGGACAAATGCTCCGAGCAGGGTATCGTTGTTTTCAACACTCCCGGCGCTAACGCAAACGCTGTTAAAGAGCTTGTTATCGCAGGTATGCTCCTCTCTTCAAGAAAGATTACAGAGGGTATCGACTGGGCTAAAACACTCAAGGGCAACGGCGACGCTGTCGGCAAAATGGTTGAAAAGGGCAAGAGCCAGTTCGTTGGTCCCGAGCTTAAGGGCAAAACTCTCGGCGTAATCGGCTTAGGCGCAATCGGTATTCTTGTTGCTAACTGTGCTGTTGCTCTCGGTATGAGCGTTGTCGGCTTTGACCCGTTTATGTCCGTTCCCAACGCTTTAAGACTTGACCCCGCTGTTAAGCTTATGAAGAGCAACGAGGAAGTTATGGTGAACTGCGATTACCTCACAATCCACGTTCCGCTCACTCCCGATACAAAGGATCTCGTTGACGCTGATATGATTGCAAAGATGAAGGACGGCGTTCGCATTCTCAACTTCAGCCGTGACGGTCTTGTAAATTCAACAGCAGTTCTTGA
>CAZNUF010000123.1:0-1328 GCA_964576125.1 uncultured Ruminococcus sp.
TTGGGCGACTGCCGTACCGTTCCCTACATTGTTGTTAAGACTATGCCGCTAAATTTTCGTTTATCTTACTAAATGCGAAACAATATTCTTTTTTATTGCAATGACAGTATAAAACAACAGGACAGCTCGTTAATTCAAGCTGTCCTGTTTGTTTTTGTCAAGTATAATTTCAATCAGCCTTGCAACACCGTCGTTATTATTTGACGGAACGATTATATCGGCGCAGTCAAGACAAAGTTTTGACGCATTTTCAACCGCCGCACCAAAGCCTGCCTGATCAATCATATCGGCATCGTTGTCGGCGTTTCCGCAGGCACAGGTGTGTTCCTGCTTAACGTCAAGATGCTTGCAGAGCCAGTCCACAGCGTTGCCCTTTGTTGCGCTTTTGTCCATAAATTCAATGAAATTTTCGGACGATGAGGTGATGTAAAATTCGCACGTGCTGTCCTTTACAAGCTGTCTTATGTGCGCTCTTTTCTTTGCGTCGGTGCAGACAATTTCAATGCTGTCAAGCTCTCTGCGGTGATTGTAGATAAACTCACGCATATTATCAATGTGACCGTGAGATGCCTTTACGTAATCAACGTAAGCCTCACTGCACCCGTATTTCAGCGGATTTGCAGTGTAGCGGCTGTCAGTGTAGGTCAGTCCGTCAACGTACGCCTCGAAAATCAGGTCAAACTCCTCGGTGATTTTCAGCAGACTTATAACATCATTTTCACTTATCAGACTTGAGTGAATGCGCCTGCCGCTGTTGTCGTGAACAGCCGCACCGTTTGAGGTTATCGAGTAATTAAGCCCATCTATTCCAAGCACGTTTTTCGGCATCGAGCCGTACGGTCTGCCGCTTGCGGCAACAACCTCAATTCCGCTTTGAATTGCCCTTTCAAGCGAACGCTTTACCCTGTCGGAAAGCGTGTTGCTGTCGGTCAGAACAGTGCCGTCAAGGTCAAGTGCGATAAGTTTTATGTCGTTTGATTTCATATGCTTTCCTTTAAAAATTCGTCAATCAAATCGGCGGCGTAGCGGCATAGCTCCGAACAGGGGCGGCTTTTGTAATATTGCGCAGTACGCTTTTGCGGAGTGGGGTCGTCCTTGCTGTTTATGCGAAGTCCGAGCAGCTCACGGCAGATTATCGAGCCGTTGTCGGCTTTGAACTTTTCGGCAAGCGACTGCACGTTTTTATAAAGCTGTGACTTTTCGTCGTCGCCGTTTGCAAGTCCGAGCACCATATACATTCCGCTTACAGTTCCGCACACCTCACGCAGTCTGCCCATTCCTCCGCCGAACGGAGCGGCAAGCATTGCGGCTGTGTTTTTGTCAAAGCC
>CAZNUF010000123.1:1428-4364 GCA_964576125.1 uncultured Ruminococcus sp.
TACATTTCAGTTACGATTTCTGCAATTGTTTTTCCCGGAGGAATCATCGGAAGAACATTCACGTCGGGGCTGATTACGCAGTCAACCACAACGGGTTTCTTCAAATCAAACGCCTTCTGTAAAACAGGCTTAACCTCCTCGGGCTTTGTAATTCTCATTCCCTCAACGCCGAATGCGTTTGCAAGCTTAACAAAGTCCGTTGCCCTGTGGGGGTCTGTCTGTGAAAAACGACTTCCGTAAAACAGCTTCTGCCACTGTCTTACCATACCCAGCACGCTGTTGTTCATAACAACGATTACAACGGGCAAATCATACGACTTCATTGTTACAAGCTCGTTTAGGTTCATATGGAAGCTTCCGTCGCCCGTAATGAGGAAAACTCTCTTGTCGGGGTGAGAAACCTGTGCGCCGATTGCGGCACCCATACCGTAGCCCATTGTGCCCATTCCGCCTGAGGTGAGCAGAGTTTTTCTTGCCTCAAACCTGCTGTACTGTGCAACCCACATCTGATGCTGTCCAACATCGGTTGCGATAATATCGTCGTCAGCCTTGATTTCATTGATTACCTGCAAAATATCCTGCGGAAGCGGATACTCGCTTTCGGGAACTTCTGCATCGTCAAAGTGGTGCTTCCACTCCTCGATCTTATCAAGCCAGTCCTTGTGCTGCTGTTCAAGACCGACTGTGAGTGCAACTAAAATATCCTTGATGTCGCCGAGAATGTACTCGTCAACCTTTACGTTCTTGTTGATTTCCTTTTCGTCAATATCCAGCTGAATAATTTTAGCCTGTTCGCCGAACTTCTCACGGTCGCCTGCAACTCTGTCGGAGAATCTTGCACCGCACGCAATCATAAGGTCACATTCGGCAGTAGCCATTCCCGATTCATAGCCGCCGTGCATTCCGATATTGCCAACGCAGAGAGGGTGGCTTGCAGGAATACAGCCGAGTCCCATAAGCGAACAGCATACGGGAGCGTCAATCAGCTCTGCAAAAGCCTTGAATTCGGGACTTGCGTTTGCGCTTAAAATACCGCCGCCTGCGTAAATCATCGGGCGTTTTGAATTTCTGATAAGCTCCTGAACACGTTTTACGCTTTCGGGATTCTTTATTCCGAAAAGCTCTGGCTTTTCGGGTTCTTTGGGAGTAAATTCTGTTTTGTTTGCAGTTACGTCCTTCGGCACGTCAACGAGTACGGGACCTTTTCTGCCGTGTTGCGCAAGAGCAAAAGCCTTGCGGATAGTGTCGGCAAGGTCCTCAACCTTTTCAACAAGATAGCTTGCCTTTGTAACAGGCTTTACAATATTAACAATGTCAACCTCCTGAAAGCTGTCACGTCCGAGCTGGTCGGTTGTTACGTTGCCGGTAATTGCAACAAGCGGAATGCTGTCAATATTTGCTGTTGCAAGTCCTGTAACAATGTTTGTAGCACCGGGACCCGAGGTTGTCATAACAACGCCTGTTTTTCCTGTTGAACGAGCGTAGCCGTCAGCGGCGTGGGAAGCTCCCTGCTCGTGAGCTGTGAGAATATGATTGATTCTGTCGCTGTACTTGTAGAGGGCGTCATAGGTGTTCAGCGCCGCACCGCCGGGATAACCGAAAACGGTGTCAACCCCCTGCTCAAGCAGACATTCACAAATTATTTCTGCACCTGTAAGCTGCATTATATATCTCTCCTTACATATCAGGTATAATAAACCAATGACTAACTATTAATTTTACTTAATTAAAGCGTTGTTGTCAATAGAAAAACTCACATTTTGTCGGAATACAGAACAGCGTACACTCAAATGAATGTACGCTTGACAAATGATTTAAATTTGATATAATAGAAATAGATAAGGCGACCGATAAGCGGTTAGCCCCTATAGACAATTATTAAAAATAAACCGTCTACTTTCCGGGTTGGCGGTTTATTTCTTTTTTATTGCAATAACAGTATAAAAAACAATTATCAATATTAAAACCAATAATGTTATGTACTCCATCAGCAACACCCCCTTGCAGGGGCAAGACTTAACCGCCTACCGTTCAGGTCGCCTTATCCGCAGAAATTATATCATAAATTGTCAACTAATACAACACTCATTTTTACATTGAAGCAAAACTCACATTTTGTCGGAATACGCTTTAACAAATCCGCTTACAGCCGCAACGGTTTTTTTGCTTGCAAGCTCGCAGAATTTTACAAAGTCCATACCCTTGTTCTCATCAAGGTCGTCGGAAATGGCACGGATAATTCCGTAGGGCACTTCGCACCTTACGCACACGTGACCGATAGCTGCACCCTCCATTTCACACGCAAGCGCACCGAAGCGGTCGTTAATCTTAAATCTCTGCTTGCGGTCTGAAACAAAAATATCTCCGCTTGCGATAATTCCCTGGGCAACCTTCGTGTCGGGAATTTCCTTGCAAATTGCGGCGAGCAGGGTAGATGCCTGCTTGTCGCACTCAAAGAACATCATATTGCCGTCGGGGAATGTGATTTCACCCTGTTTGTCGCCGAGAGCAGTACCGTTCATATCGTGCTCAACCGACTTTGTCGCCACCACAATGTCGCCTATGCCGACAATCGGTGAAAGCGAGCCTGCAACGCCGCTGTTAAGCACAAGGTTGGGTTTGTATTTTTCAATCAGCATAAGTGCACACATTGCGGCGTTCACCTTGCCGACTCCGCACACAACAATGCAGACATCTTTGCCGTGGAGCGTGCCGAGAGTAAATTTCATTTTTGCGTGAGTTGTTGTTTTTACATTTTCGCAGAGGGCGATTATTCCGTCAGCCTCAATCTGCATTGCACAAATAATTCCTATCATTATATTCACCTTTTTATATCAATCAAAATTTCCCGTCTGATACATAATCACCGATAACGCCGCCAAGGGAGCTGTTTCGGCTCTTAAAATTCTTTTGCCGAGCGTTGCCGCCGAGCCGCC
>CAZNUF010000124.1:0-4362 GCA_964576125.1 uncultured Ruminococcus sp.
AGCTGTAAGTCAACCTCAGCCTGATATGCACTCCTTATTTCAGATGCGTAATTTAAAAGATGTTCGGTTTTTGCGTCAAGCCTGTCAATTTTACTGTCAAGCATATTGAAACTCTTTATTGTGTTGTCGCATAAAAATCCATTTTCATTCTGCATAATATCAGCAATAAGATTCAGAAGTTGCTCATAATAAAGCTCAATCCACATAAGATGCTTCTTGATGTTCAGTATCTGCTTTGAAAATGTTTTGTCTGTACAACCCGAAAAAGCATTAGTTTCAAGAGCAGACAGCTTTCTTTCGATCTCCTCAAGATGCACAAGGTCTCCGAAAATCAGCTTGTTCATAAAGTGATACAGCAAACAGTCGGTTGTGATGTTCTGTGTGGGTTCGTGCATTATTTTTCTGAACATTCCTTCAACATAGTCGGGTTCTGTCGTGTAAAACGAAATTTTGTTCTTTTCAAGAATAACATAAACGGGAATATGCTCGTTTATGTACTTTTCAATGTCAATAAGGTTAAGACATATTACATCGCAGTCATTGTAGCTTTCAAATCTCGAATGTGTTCCTGTAAAGATATTGTTAAGCAACAATTGCTTTTCTTTATCATTAATTTGCGGAATTTCACCTTTTGAGTATTTTACCGTTTCAACAACGGCTTCACTGGTTTTATTTTCATCAAATTCAGCAAGCCTGCCGTTAATTATGCTGTATTTCATAATGAACACCTCACATATATTTTATATTATCTTCCACGTTATGTCAAATAATTATAAAATTATATAAAAAATTTATAAATTTCCGCCAATTCCGAATTTTTATTATGTTTTTCTTTGAATTTTGGCATAATTACTTGATTTTTTTTGAATATTATATTATCATATTATATATTGTTTATATCAAATAACAGAATAAAAGAGAGGTATTTTTATGAAAAAGATTTTATCAATCGTATTAACAGCAGCAATGCTCTGTACAACTGCTTTGGCACTTTCAGCCTGCGGCGGCTCTTCAAGCTCACAGGCTTCTTCTGCTGACACAAAGACAGTAGCTTCAATTGATGACCTTAAGGGTGCCAGCATTGGTGTTCAGCTTGGCACAACAGGAGACATTTATGCTTCCGATTACGAAAAAGACGGCTCAAAGATTGAGCGTTACAGCAAGGGTGCAGATGCTGTTCTTGCACTTACACAGGGTAAGATTGACTGCGTTATCATTGACAATGAGCCTGCAAAGGCTTTTGTAGCTGCAAACAAAGGTCTTAAGATTCTTGAAGAGCCTTTTGCAGAAGAAGATTACGCAATCTGTATTGCAAAGGATAATAACGACCTTACTGAAAAATTCAACAAAACACTCGCCGAGCTTAAAGAGGACGGTACTGTTGAAAACATTACCAAAAACTTCATTGGTGATGATACAAAGGGTAAGTCACCTTACGAAACTCCCGAAGGCACAGAATATCCTAACGGAGAGCTTCATATGGCTACTAATGCAGCATTTGAGCCTTATGAATACAAAGAGGGTAACGAGATTGTCGGAATTGACGCAATGATGGCTAAAGCTATCTGCGATAAGCTCGGTTATAAGCTTGTTATTGATGATATGGAGTTTGATTCAATCATCACAGCAGTTCAGTCAGGTAAGGCTGATTTCGGTATGGCTGGTATGACAGTTACTGACGAAAGAAAGCAGGCTATCAACTTTACTGATTCTTACACAACGGCTAAGCAGGTTATTATTGTTAAGGAATAAAATTTAACTTTACAGCCGATGACTATTTTGTTGTCGGCTGTATTATTTAAAGGATTTTTGTTATGCAGGATTTTTTTAACGGTCTTTATGAAAGCTTTGTAAAGACCTTTATAACTGACGACCGCTGGGTTCAGCTTCTCAACGGACTTCTTGCTACGCTTGAAATTACTTTTTTTGCGGTAATAATCGGCGTTGCAATCGGATTTTTAATTGCCATAGTCCGTTCAACCTATGATATGAATTTGTCGGGTAAGAAGTGCAGAACTTTAAGTGACTATATTTTAAAGGCAGTTAATTTTATCTGTAATATCTACATAACCGTAATCAGAGGAACTCCTGTACTTATTCAGCTTATGATTATGTACTTTATTGTTTTTGCTTCCTCTCGTGACGGAATGATTGCGGCTATAATCTCGTTTGGTGTCAATTCAGGTGCTTATGTTGCTGAAATTGTCCGTTCGGGTATTATGTCAATCGACAAAGGTCAGTTTGAGGCAAGCCGTTCACTCGGTTTTAACTATAGAAGCACAATGATTCACGTAATTATACCGCAGGCGTTTAAAAATATACTTCCGGCTCTCGGTAACGAATTTATTGTGCTTTTCAAGGAAACCTCTGTAGCGGCTTATATTTCCGTTCAGGATCTGACATATGTAGGAAACCTCATTCGTTCACGTACATATGAAGCGTTTTTTCCGCTCATTGCAGTTGCGATCATTTATCTTGTAATTGTTCTTATTCTGACATTCTTGCTCAAAAAGCTGGAGAGGAGGTTGCGCAACAGTGACCACTGATAATGTTTTGATAAAGGTTGACAACCTCTGTAAGTCATTTGATAATGTTGACGTTCTTAAGGGCATAAACGCTGAAATTCACAAGGGAGACGTAATGGTTGTAATCGGTGCGTCAGGCTCGGGTAAATCCACTTTTCTGCGTTGCCTGAACAGACTTGAAGAGCCGACAGGCGGAAAAATCTTTTTTGAAGGAACTGACATCACCGACCCGTCTGTAAATATAAATGTTCACAGACAGAAAATGGGTATGGTTTTCCAGCAGTTTAATCTTTTTCCGCATATGACTGTTTTAAAAAACCTCACTTTAGGACCGATTAAGCTTCTGAAAAAAAGTAAAGCAGAAGCCGAAAAAAGGGCTATGGAACTGCTTGAAAGAGTAGGACTTGCCGACAGAGCCACTGCATATCCCTCTCAGCTTTCCGGCGGTCAGAAACAGAGAATTGCAATCGTTCGTGCTTTGTGTATGGAGCCTGATGTAATGCTGTTTGACGAGCCGACAAGTGCACTCGACCCCGAAATGGTAGGAGAGGTGCTTGAGGTCATGAAGCAGCTTGCAAAAGAGGGTATGACAATGGTTGTTGTTACCCACGAAATGGGCTTCGCACGTGAGGTCGGCACAAGCGTTGTATTTGTTGACGATGGCGTAATCGTTGAACAGGGAGAACCGAAAGAATTTTTCGAAAACCCGAAGAATCAGCGATTGAAAGACTTTTTGTCAAAGGTGCTTTAATAATTTTCTTTGATGTTTACTTACAATTTAATCATTCAATAAATTAATGCCTGTTTTGCCTTTACAAAACAGGCATTTTATTGTATTATATTAATAACTATAATTTACAACGGGGTGTTAATTATGCAACCAAAATATAAGAGAATTTTATTAAAGCTTTCAGGTGAATCGCTTGCAGGCGAAATGAAAAGCGGAATCGATTTTGATACAGTCCTCAAATTCTGCGAACCTATTAAAAAATGCGTTGACGCAGGCGTAGAAGTAGCAATCGTAGTAGGCGGTGGCAACTTCTGGCGTGGCAGAAGCTCGGGCGAAATGGACAGAACAAGAGCTGACCATATGGGAATGCTTGCAACAGCAATAAACGCTCTCGGCGTTTGCGACGCTCTTGAACAGCTCGGCGTTGACGTAAGAGTACAGACTGCAATCAATATGCGTCAGGTAGCAGAGCCATATATCAGAAACAAAGCTATCCGTCATCTTGAAAAGGGCAGAGTAGTTATTTTCGGCTGCGGAACAGGAAACCCGTTCTTCAGCACAGACACAGCCGCAGCTCTTCGTGCCGCTGAAATTGAAGCAGACGTAATTATGAAGGCAACAATGGTTGACGGCGTCTATGACAGTGATCCAAAGACAAATCCCGATGCCGTTAAGTACGATACCGTATCCTTCCACGAGGTTTTAAACAAAGACCTTGCAGTAATGGACAGCACAGCCGCTTCACTTTGCAAGGACAACAATATTCCGATTCTTGTTTTCAGCATAGAAAATCCCGATAATATTTTCAAAGCAGTGTGCGGGGAGAACATCGGTACACTCGTAAACGGCAGAGATTGATTAAATTAACTATAAAATACAATAATTATTTAGGAGGCATTGAAATATGCAGGCGCAGTTAAAAAAAGCAGACGAAACTATGGGCAGAAGAGTTGACCATATGTGCAAGGAATTTTCCGAGATAAGAGCAGGCAGAGCAAACCCTGCTGTTCTTGACAAGGTTAAGGTTGATTATTACGGAGCACCTACTCCCGTAAATCAGCTTGCAGCCGTTTCTGTAACGGAAGCTCGTACACTTACAATTCAGCC
>CAZNUF010000125.1:0-4355 GCA_964576125.1 uncultured Ruminococcus sp.
AACGACACAGGGGTCGTTCCCTACGATTATAGAGGAAACGTCACCAATATATCAACATAAAATCAGAAAATAAACCTTTCCGAACAACACGCATTATTACAAATTCGGAGCGTAGCGACCATTAACTCCACTCTCCACTCTCCACACTCCAAACTAACCTAAATTATAGTTTATCTTACAAAACCAAGCTGATAATATCAGCTTAATTAAAATGATAATCAGAAGTTTTAATATAAGCAAGAAAGAACTGCAAAAGCACAGTTCTTTCTTTTATGTCGTTATGTTACGGTCTTGGTTTCATATCGCAAAAATCAGCTTTTATGCAATAGCCTGAATCCTTTGTTATGAACCAACCATAAATTTTTGAATTTCTGTTGCGTCAACAATATTAATAATACCGTCATTGTTATAATCTGCGGCTAAACGCTGTTCGTCAGTAAGGTTTGCTCCTCCTGCGGCGTATTTCTGAATCTCCGTAACGTCTACAATATTAACTGCTCCGTCACCGTTTACATCTCCTTGTATGACACTTGGAGTTGTAACAAGCGTATTTTTAATACACTCACCCGAAGACTGCATTGTAAGCTCTGTGTTAGGGCTTGACGAAATTGCCGAATACAAAATGTTGCCGGCTATTCTTATTCCGTAGCAATTGCCCGAAGAAGTGTCAACAGAAGCAAACTCATTCATTGTATTTGCAGCCACATCATAGCTGTAGATACAGTCGGCAGAGTTAAAATACAACAAGCCGTTGTTCTCGTCAAGGCTCATATAGCCGCCCTTCCAGTAGCTTGTTGCTCCTGACTTCCACCTGAAATCAAACTTTTTGACAATAACAGCCGTATCGGTTTTTGTGTTGTATTTAAGCAGGCATCTTTCGTATTGGCTCTGATACTTGTTGTCAATCACATAGCAGTCGTTGTCAACAAAGCAGAACCGTGTGTCAAATTCACGGAACAGACAGTTGTCATACTTTGCGTTGTAGGACTTATAATAAGCATAATCAAAGCCGTAGTGAGCTGCAATTTCGTCATTTCCGCTAATTATTGCGCTGTCGCTGAGCAAGAAATACTTGTGAGATACGTGACCTTTTTTGTCGGGCATAGGGTCGTCCCACGTGAGGTCAACATTATAGTACACGCCGTTTATGCGCACCTTGTTCCAAAGATGATACATAGCCGAAGATTCAACAATCTCACTGTGCACTCCGGCACGTGCAAGCAGATAAGAATACGCCTCGGCGTATCCCTGACAGTTTGCATTTCCGTTTACTATAGACTCGTGTGCAGAAACATACAGTGAATCGTCCTCGTCAACGTATTTGCAGTTGAGAACCAGCTCGTCGTGCAGTACAACCGCTTTTTCAAATTCGGTCATACTGCTGTTGATATTTTCAAGATACTTGTCGCATTCAGCGTTAAAATCGTCAATCATTTTCTGTGCCGTTTGCGTGTCATAGAGATAAATCGGGCATATTACAGCAATATATGTACCGTCCGAGCCTAACATATATTTGGTAGGGTCAACGTAAAACAGTTCGGGGTGCTTTCTTATGACAGTCTTGATTATGTATCGCATAACAGCCTTGTCTTTAATATGAAAGTCGCCGACATAAATCTGCTCGCTGAAATTAGTCATACCCTCGGCAAGCCTGTCACATAGCTCCTTGTTGCTGTCATAAAGCTCTTTATTGTATGTAATATAGGAACAATCAATCTCGGCAGCAAAAGCGGTATTAGAAATTACAAAAGTCATTGACGAAAACGCCATTATAAAAGTAAGTACAAAAACCAGTGAATTTTTAAGTATTTTACTTGACTTTTTCATAATACCACCTCTTTTCACCCTTATTATAGCACTTGTCAACGCACAAATCAATTATGATAAATTAATAGAAATTTTATAATAGTTTTTGTGCTTTTTCACAAACGGTCAGTTAAATTGTACAGTAATCGCAACAAATCATAATAAACCGAATGAATAGACAAGAAATCCTCTGCATATAAATCAGTAAGACGATTGGAGGGTTTCTTGTGAAAGGAATAGTGGAAGAACGTGCAGCAATGCTGGGCGAGTACATAATAGAAAACGGAGCTACGGTAAGGAGCACTGCAAAAAAGTTCGGCGTAAGCAAAAGTACGGTGCACAAGGACGTGAGCCAACGGCTGAAAACGCTCAACCCTGCGCTTTACCGAGAGGTAAGACGAGTTCTCGACATAAACAAAAGCGAACGTCATATCCGTGGCGGAATAGCAACAAAGAATAAGTATCTGCAGGAAAAGCAACTTGAGCACAGTGAACAATAATTCAAAGTTACGTGCGGTGTAATTCAAATGTTAATGTAATATTGTAGCGAGCGACGCCCCCGTCGCTCAAATTCCTTACAACGACGTTTGATTGTTATTCGTGAGCGACGAGGGCGTCGCTCGCTACGATAGCAAAAAAGTCACCTGTATATCAACTTAAAATTCGGGCAACCGTTTTCTCCAAACAATCCGACTTATCCACTCGATTTGCCTGCGGCGGCTACCCTGTAAAATGAAAACGCCAAACCCTTACGGAAGGTTTGGCGTTTTCTGTTCTTTAAAAAATGAGGGGTACAAGTACGAACCTCTACGTCGGTTCGTATTGAGGAGGGTAGAACAATTATACTCTGACGGTTGCGGTTCCGTCTTTTGAGTACGCTTATATTAAACAATATTAGTTTGAAAACTGTGTGAAATCAAATTGAATTTGTTTTGAAAACTATATGTTTTTCGCAAGAATTTTTGTCGTATTTATGTACAAATGATATTTTTTTGTCATATTTTAAAAAATCTTCAATAAAATAAAACAAATGTTTGATTTTTCCGTTTGTATGTGTTATACTTTAGTCGGAAAGGTGCGTGATTTTATGAAACCCTTAAGCAAAAGCCAGCAGAAGATTCTTGACTATCTAAAGGAATGCTCTGTCGAGGGCAGAGTTCCATCTGTGCGTGAAATATGCACTGAAACAGGATTAAGCTCAACCTCAACAGTTCATCATCATCTTACGGCACTTGAAGAAAAGGGGTTAATCACCCGTGAACACGGCGTAAACAGATGCATAAAAATCAGCGGAGAGGAAAAGTCGGCAGGCGTTCCCGTGCTCGGACGAGTTGCCGCAGGCTACCCGATTCTTGCCGTTGAGGACATCGAATGCTACGTGCCCGTTCCCGAAAGTCTTAAACGAGGCAGAGAGCTTTTTGCATTGCGTGTTCAGGGCGAAAGTATGATAAACGCCGGTATTCTCGACAACGACATTGTAATCGTCCACCGCACCCCCGTTGCCGAAAACGGTGAAATCGTTGTTGCGCTTGTCGGTGACGAAGCAACCGTAAAGAGATTTTACAAGGAAAACGGTCATTTCCGTCTACAGCCCGAAAACGACAGCTTTGAGCCGATTATAGTTGACGAGGTTGTATTGCTCGGCAAGGTAATTTCCCTTGTAAGATATATGGAGTAAACATAATTATTCAATACACAAACAAAGGCAAGCTCTGCAATTGAGCTTGCCTGATTTTTTTGCAATTATTAAGCGTTCAGATATGCGATAAGGCGTGTCTGAATGGCAGTTCCCTACATTTAATTAATATATAAAATCGGAGAGAAGCTACCCGCTAATTCCGAATTACGCATTCCGCATTAAAAAATCACTTGTCCTCGGCAAGCGTAACCTCTACCTCGCCTGTAGACTGATCCGACATTCTGTAATACTTAATCACAATCTTATCGCCGGGCTTGTGAGTTTCGAGTATCTCGTAAATATCGCTGAACGACTGAATTTCTTTGTCGTCAACACCCGTAATAATATCATCGGTCTTAAGCTCTGTTCCGTAGCACGGACCGTCCTTTGAAATCTCGTCAACCATTATTCCCTTCGGAACTCCGTAAGCCGAAGCAAAATCTGACGAAACATTACTGCCCGTAATTCCAATCTTTACTCTGCCCTCGACATAGCCCTTTTTCATAAGCGTATCGATTATATCCTTTGCAGTCGCAGACGGAATTGCAAAGCCCATTCCCTCGTACTTTTCGGAAACGATTTTAGCGGTTGCAATGCCGACAACCTGACCGTAAAGGTTCACAATCGGACCTCCCGAGTTGCCGGGGTTGATTGCGGCGTCGGTCTGAATGTATTTTACAAGGCTCGTTGACGACATTTTTCTGTCAACAGCCGAAACTATACCCTTTGTAATTGAGTTCTGATAATCAAGTCCGCCGGGGTTGCCCACAACGATAATATCCTCGCCAAGTTCAATATTTTCAGAGTTGCCGAAGGTTGCGGCTTTAAGGTCTTTTGCGTCGTCCATTTTGAGCACTGCAATATCGGTTCT
>CAZNUF010000126.1:0-4353 GCA_964576125.1 uncultured Ruminococcus sp.
TTCAAGGTAAATTCGCCTTGCCTTTCGCAGGTGAGCGTCAATTTTACCGCTCTCAATATATTTTGCAAGAGCAAGCTGCTCTGCCTTTGATGCAGTCTGATTTGTAATACGCTTGATTTTTTTGTATGCGTTCATACACCTGTCGGGCAGTACCATATAGCTGATTCTCACCGAGGGAAGCAGTACCTTTGAAAACGAGCCGAGATAAACAGTGTTTTCGGCGTCGTAGTTCTGAACACAGGGCATTGGGTGGGTAATGTATCTTAACTCGCCGTTGTAGTCGTCCTCAATTATCAGTGAATTATTATTTTTTGCCCATTCAATTATTTCAAGCCGCCTGTTAACGGGCATATTCGTTCCGCTTTTATTTGTAAAATTCGGGTTAATCAGAATCAAATCGGGCTTGATTTTATCGAGAGAATCAACCGTAACGCCGAATTTGTCATTTTCAAAATATTCAATGTCATAGCCAAAGCTTTTAAAAACAAGCTCGGACTGAATATAGCTTGAATCAGCCATTGCAATTTTCTTATTTCTGCCGAGAATTGTGCATAATAAATACAGCAACGGCTGAGTACCTGCACCTACAATAATATTTTCAGTAACGGTATTAACACTTCTCGTGCCTAAACCGTACTTCTGAAGTGCTTGCCTTAATGTCCTTTCACCTTGCTCATCTCCGTAGGAAGTCAATAAGTAATTCTGATTCAGCACGTCCTTAACGCACTTCTTCCATTCAGTCAGGTTTATAATTTTCTCGTCAATACTCTTTCCGCTGAAGTCGTATTCATAAAATCTGTTCTGCTCGCTCTTATCAGAATTTTCAGATTCAAAAGATTTAGGCTTTCTGTTGAACTCTGCCTCTACATAATATCCGCTTTGAGGAACATTTTTTATATATCCCTCAACGCAAAGCTGTTCATACGCACCCGTAACCGTAGTCTTTGAAACCGACAAATCCTCGCTCAATCTTCTTATAGAGGGCATTTTAGTTCCTTTTTTAAGACTTCCGTTTTCAATTGAACGCCGAACCGACAGATAAATCTGCCTGTAAAGCGGAGCTTTTTCCTTTTTATCAATAATAATAAAGTCGTTGAGCATAAAATCACCGCTTATATTTTAACATTATGCAAATATTATTGCAATAATATCCTCGAACAGTTGAAATTTTTTACATAAATCTGTATAATTAATAGGATAGATGTTCGTGAAAGGGGTATACGATGAACACGATTGCAAAAGATTTTTTCAAAGATATGTGCGGCAAAAAGGTTGCCTTTATCGGAATTGGCACAAGTAACCTGCCGCTTATCAGGCTTTTTGCCGACAAGGGTGCAAAGGTAATCGCCTGTGACAAAAAGGATTTCGATTCTCTCGGTGAAAACGGTATAAAGGCAAAGGAGTACGGAGCAGAGCTTATACTCGGTGAAAACTACCTGTCAGATATTGACGCTGACATTGTATTCAGAAGTCCCGGAACTCCGTTCTATAAAGATGAGCTTGTTGCTTTAAGAAACAAGGGCGTTGTGCTCACTTCCGAAATGGAGGTGTTTTTCGACTTGTGCCCGTGTAAGACAATTGCAGTAACAGGCTCGGACGGAAAAACAACAACAACTACGATTATTTCAGAGTTTCTTAAAGCAAGCGGAAAAAATGTTCACCTCGGCGGAAACATAGGCAAGCCTTTGCTCCCCGAGATTGAATCAATCGGCAGTGACGATTATGCAGTAGTCGAGCTTTCGAGCTTTCAGCTTATTTCAATGAGAAAAAGTCCCGACGTAGCCGTTGTTACAAACCTTGCTCCTAACCACCTTGACATACATAAGGATATGCAGGAGTATATTGATTCAAAGAAGAACATCATTCTTCATCAGAACGCTTTTTCAAAGGCTGTTCTTAATCTCGACAACGAAATTACAAACGGCTTTTCGGAGTCTGTCAGAGGTCAGCTTGTAAAGTTCAGCGTCAAAGAAAAGCTATATAACGGAGCTTACCTTGACGGCACAACAATCTGCTATAGCGATTACGGCAAGGTTACAAAAATAATGGACTACAGGGATATTAAAATTCCCGGTATGCATAATGTAGAAAACTACCTCGCCGCAATTTCGGCGGTGTGGGGAATAGTTGACGTCGATACAATTGTCGCTGTTGCAAAGACCTTCGGCGGCGTTGAGCACAGAGCAGAGTTTGTCAGAGAGTATAAAGGCGTTAAGTATTATAACGACTCAATCGCCTCAAGTCCAACAAGAACAGCACTCGGTACACTTTCACTTTATGATGAGAAGATTATCATAATTGCAGGCGGCTATGACAAGCATATTCCGTATGATCCGCTCGGCCCTGTTATTAACGATAAAGTAAAGCTGTTAATTTTACTCGGTGATACTGCACCTAAAATTGAAGCCGCAGTAAAATCAGCCGATAACTACGACGAAAGCAAAATTGAAATTGTAAACGTAAGCAATATGGAAGAAGCCGTAAACGAGGCTGTTGCAAGAGCTGAAAGCGGAGATATTGTTTCGCTTTCACCTGCAAGCGCAAGCTTCGGACTTTACAGGAATTTTGAGGAAAGAGGTAATCACTTCAAATCAATTGTGAACGGCTTGAAGTGATATTAGATATGGATTTAAAGGAAATTATTCTTAATCTTTGCAGTACTTCGGGAGTGTCGGGCAGTGAAGAGCCTGCCGTCAATGCGGCTAAAAAGTATCTTGAAAGTTTTGCCGAAGTAAGTACAGACAGTAACGGCAATCTTTTTGCAGTGCTTGGAAACCTGAATACAGAAAAAACAATTCTGCTTGACGCTCATATTGACAGAATCGGCTTGATTGTAACAGGAATAGATAAAAACGGCTTTGTTAAGGTCGATAAGTGCGGAGGTGTTGACATCCGCACCTTGCAGGACAGCAGTCTTGTTTTACAGAGCAATCCCGAATTAGTCGGTACGGTGTGCTGTATGCCGCCGCATCTTTCAGACGGCAAAGAGGACACAGCCGTTTCAATTGACAAAACCTATGTTGATTTCGGAATGACCGAAGAAGAAGTAAAAAAGCACATAAAAATCGGCGATGTGCTTACATTTAACACAGAGCCAAAAATGCTTCTGAATAACAAAATATCTGCTCCTGCGCTGGATAATCGTTGCAGTGTGGCGTCACTGATAAGATGTGCAGAGCTTTTAAGTAAGGAACAGAACCTTGAATATAAGGTTGTAATTATGCTCAGCGTTCAGGAAGAAACCTTCGGCACAGGCGCAAAAACGGGAGCATTTTCAGTAAACGCAGATGAAGCAATTGCCGTTGATGTGAGCTTTGCTTCTCAGCCTGATGTGACGGGACAGTATTCAAAAGTTGAACTATCAAAAGGACCTATGATTTGTATTTCACCAATTCTGAACAGGGCAATGTCGGACAGGCTTATTGAAATTGCAGAAAACTCAAAAATCCCTTATCAGCTTGAGCTGATTTCGGGAGCTACGGGGACAAATGCCGACAATATTGCTGTAACAAAGAGCGGAGTAAAAACCTCGGTTGTTTCAATTCCGCAGAGGTATATGCACACACCGAACGAGGTTGTTTCCCTTGATGATGTTGAAAACACAGCAAAGTTGATTTATGAATATATAAAATGCGGAGGTGCTTTTAATGCTTGATATGAAATTGCTTGAAAGACTCTGCAAATGCAACGGAATCTCGGGCGACGAGGGAAAAGTCAGAGAGCTTATTATTGAAGAGATAAAGCCTTATGCTGACAGCATTTCCGTTGATAACCTCGGCAACCTTATTGTTCAAAAGCAAGGAAAAAACAGAGCAAAGTCAAGGCTTATGCTCTCCGCCCATATGGACGAGGTCGGCTTGATGGTTACGGACATTACTTCTGACGGCTATCTTAAATTTGACGAAGTCGGCGGAATTGACAGGCGAGTATTGCTCGGAAAAAGCGTAACAGTCGGAAAAAACAGAATTAACGGTGTAATTGGTGTAAAGCCTATTCATCTCTGCAAAGGTGAAGAAAACGCAAGAATCCCGGAATTATCCGAAATGTACATTGACATCGGAGCAGACAGCAAGGAAGATGCACTCAATTATATAAAATATGGTGACAGTATCAACTTTATTTCAGAGTTTTACGCAACAGCAGACTCATTAACTTCAAAAGCACTTGATGACAGATTTGGCTGTCTTGTGCTGATTGAGCTAATAAAGAGCGAGCTTGAGTACGATATGGACTTTGCGTTTGTTGTTCAGGAGGAAGTCGGCTTGAGGGGTGCAAAGGTAGCCGCATATACGGTTGACCCCGAGTTTGCACTCGTTATAGAAACCACAACAGCCGCCGACGTTCCCGAAATTG
>CAZNUF010000127.1:0-4351 GCA_964576125.1 uncultured Ruminococcus sp.
AGCAACACCGTGGTAGGACATATACGCTTGCTCGGCGTGTCCTTTGGAGGTGGCATCGAGCAGCTTCGGCAACGGGCTGCCAAGATAGATGGCTGTTCACGACAGAACCCGGCTTACAGACGCAGTCGCGCAAAAGCACCTTGTAACTGATTTTGGTTACAGGGTGCTTTTGTATTACTTATTGTTTTTATTAATGATCTCTTCGGCACATTTAATTCCGTCAACAGCGGCTGAGATGATTCCGCCTGCATACCCTGCACCCTCTCCGCAGGGATACAGACCTTTAATTTTAATGCTTTCAAGTGTTTCACTGTTTCGCAAAATGCGTATGGGGGAGGAGCTTCTTGTTTCAACTCCTGTCAGAACTGCGTCGCCGTTGTCAAATCCGCTTAACTTTCTTCCCATATCCTTGATACCCTGTTTCATTGAGTCTGCTATTAAATCGGGCAGAATCGTGTTTAAATCACATAATTCATAATCAGGGCATATGCTCGGTTTAACATCACCGAGATGTGCGCTTTTAGTGTTGACTAAAAAATCCTCTACTCTCTGTACAGGCGCATTGTAGTTACTTCCGCCAAGCTCAAAAGCTTTCTTTTCAAGCTCACGCTGAAAATACATTCCTGCAAGAGGACTGTCAGAATTAAAATCATCGGGTGATACTCCGACAAGCAAGGCGGAGTTTGAGTTAATTTCATCTCTTGCAAATTCGCTCATACCGTTTGTGACAAGCATATTTTCTTCACTTGAAGCGTTGACAACCTTACCGCCGGGACACATACAGAATGTGTACACACCTCTGCCGTTAGATAAATGTGTGTTCAGCTTGTAGCTTGCTGCACCGAGATTTTTGTTTCCTGCAAATTTACCGTATTGCGAACGGTCAATATTTTCACGCAGGTGCTCAATTCTTGCACCTACCGAAAATGACTTTGCTTCAATCGGAATGCCCTTGTTAAACAACATTTCAAACGTATCTCTTGCACTGTGACCGATTGCAAGAATAACATTGTCGGTTTCAATTATGTCGTTTTTGCCCTGTTTTTCGACTACAACGCCTGTGATTTTTCCGTCTTTTGTATTAAATCCGATAAGCTTTGTTTCGAAAAGCACAGTGCCGCCCAATGCAATTATTTCTTCTCGAATATTTTTAACGGTGATTTTAAGTTTGTCCGTACCGATATGTGGCTTTGCGTTGTATAGAATTTCATCGGGTGCACCGTGATTTACAAATTCTTCAAGCACCTTTCTCTGGCGTATGTCCTTTGTACCGGTATTAAGCTTTCCGTCAGAGAAAGTTCCTGCACCGCCCTCTCCGAATTGAACGTTTGATGAAGTATCAAGTTTTCCTGTAAGCCAGAATTTCTGCACATCATCGTGTCGTCTGTCAACATCACGACCACGTTCAATAAGAATTGGTTTTGCTCCGCTCTGCGCAAGAATAAGTGCGGCAAACAGTCCTGAAGGTCCCATTCCGACAATAACAGGAGAAGTACCGCCTTTCCACCCTTTTATTTCATATTTATAAGGAGTTATCTTGACAGCATTTTTACATTTTTTCAGCACCGAATTTTCGTTCATATTAAGTTCAACGTCAATTGAACATAAAAAGTAAATATTTTCTTTCTTCCTTGCGTCCACAGAACGTCTGAATATTGATACCGAATTAATGGCGTTTTTATCTAAACGCAGTTCTTTTGCTACTTTTTTGCGGATTGTATCATCGCTGTAGTCAAGCGGAATATGAAGATTGTTAATTCTAATCATAAGTTCTCACCTGCCGTAAGTCCGCTTGCAAATGCAAAGTGCAGATTATATCCTCCGCATTCTCCGCAGATGTCGATTGCCTCGCCGCAAATGTAAAGATTCTTCACAATTTTACTTTGCATAGTGTTTTCATCAATTTCACGACCGTTCACACCGCCGAGAGCACATTGTGCCTGCTCAAATCCGCAGTTTTCAATGACGGGGAAACGCATATCTTTAATTGTTCTGACAATATTTTCAATTTCATTTACTGATAGATCACTGCATTTTCTTGAAAAGTCAGTAGCTTTGCTTTCTTTAAGAACAGCCTGTCCGAGCCTTTTCTGTAAAATACCTGTTAAAAGATTATCAATTGTCAAACTGGCAAACAGTTTTTTATTATTATAAAGCAATGATTTTAATTCTCTGTCAGAAATATCAGGCAGTAAATCAAAAGAAATCAAGAAATCTTTTTTAGTATAAAGCGAAAGGTTAAAAATGCAAATTCCGGAAAGCGAGTTATCAGTAAACTGCACTTCACCGACTTCTTCCTTTATAATTTCACCGCTTTTGTCAAAAAGCACGGCTTTTGCTGTTGCTCTGATACCTTTCAGCGACTTAATAATGTCCGACTTAACCTTTACAGGGCAAAGAGCAGGGGAGAAAGGAGCAAAGGAGTGACTAAAATTTTTAAGATAATCGGCAGAGCTTGAATTTCCTCCGAGCTTTGGAGCGGCTTTTGAGCCATTAGCAATTACAAGCTTTTTAGTAACAAACTCGGTTCCATCGGTTCTGACCGAAAAACTTTTGCCGATTTTATTGATACTTCTTATGTTTTCACTGCAAAAGATTTTTACATTCAGCCTGTCGCAAGCAAATCTCAGCACATCAAGCACCGCACTTGCCTGTTTACACAGAGGATAATAACGCCCCTCGTTATCGCAAAAAGTGAGCAGACCGAGATCCTTAAAAATTTCAAGCAGTTTATCGGAATCATATTTTTCAAAAATAGCTTTACTTTGCTTCTTAAACGAACCACAGTAATTTTCAACAGTAATATCTTTATGCGTAAGGTTGCACCTGCCGTTGCCTGTTGAAAGCAGTTTTTTACCGACTCGGTCGTTCTTTTCAATTATTGCCACGGAAATGTTTTTATTTTTCTGTTTAGCACTTATTGCGCACATCAGCCCCGAAGCACCGCCGCCGACAATTACAACGTCAAATTTGTTTGATTTTTGCATAATTACTCCTAAAAAACAAGGGCAGCAACAGCCGCCCTGAATATTTGTTTTATGATTTCGGTGCAAAAAGGAAGCTGATTCCACCGAAAAGTCCCATACTTGCCAAAGCCATAATTACTCCGGCAATTAAAACGCCAAGCATAACGGCGATTACGCTCTTTTTAAATCCCATATCGAGAAAGCTTGCGGCAAGCGTTCCTGTCCATGCTCCTGTTCCCGGAATCGGTATTCCGACAAACAGCATAAGTGCAATGAAAAGACCTCTTCCGGCTTTTTTTTGAAGCTTCTTACCGCCCTTTTCGCCTTTTTCAATGCAAAAAGTAAAGAATTTACCGATATATTTTTTATCCTTACCCCAGATAAGAACCTTTCTTGCAAAAAAGTAGATAATCGGTACAGGAAGCATATTGCCGATGATACAGATTATATATGAAATAACAGGGTCAAGTCCCATTCCTACTGCTACGGGGATAGCACCTCTTAGCTCAATAATCGGAACCATAGAAATTAAAAACACGATTAAGTAATTTAGAAACATAGTAACTCCTTTACAAACGCTTGATTTATATATTACAAATATTGCAAAACAAGGTAAGTATAACAGAAAAATGAAGATTTTTCAATACTTTAAGAATATAAAACTCTATATTTTAAGCTCGCTGTTTATCGACTAATTTATACATATTGATAAATTAGATGTACTTGCATTGACATTATATTTATTTCCTGTACAATATACAGAGGAGTGATGATATGAAAAAGAGTCAGACTTCAATGCGTTTTCGTGTAATTATTTTCATTCTCACAGCAGGAATGATTGCATTTGCATTTATCCATTCATCAATGCCTGCTGATTTATCGGGTGAAGAAAGCGAAAGCGTAATGATTGTTTTACAAAATATACTTAATTTTCTCGGCTTCAATGCAGAGCTTACCGACCATATTGTCAGAAAAGCTGCACATTATACTGAATACACGGCAATCGGTATGTTGCTTGTAAGCTGCGCTTATTCTTTTTCAAGAACAAAACCGTACAGATATTATTCACAAATTCTTCTTGCCGGACTTGCAACAGCTGTTTGCGATGAAACAATTCAGCTTAATGTAGCTGGCAGGTCGGGACAGATAACAGATGTATTGCTTGACTTATCGGGAGTAATCACCGGAGCGGCTTTTATGATGTTAATTTATATAATATATCGGAAAATAAGGAAAATAAAATAGTTTTTCGGCAGATTACAGTAATGTGTTTATGCTTTTTTAGTGTGAAGGGAAGATAGGAAAATGAAAAAAACTATGGAAGTAAAAGCTGAAAATAAAATGGGCACAATGCCGATGACAAAGCTGATTTTGTCAATGTCATT
>CAZNUF010000128.1:0-4350 GCA_964576125.1 uncultured Ruminococcus sp.
AGGACGATGCAGATATGATGAAGGCTGCAAAGGACGACTTGCAGAAGGCTCTCTACGACGTATCCGCAAAGCTCTATCAGCAGGCAGCTCCTCAGGGCAATCCCCAGCCGGGTGCTCCCGATATGGGTAACGCACAGCCGAACAACAGCGGTGACCCGAATGTTTATGACGCTGACTTCAAGGACGTTGACGACAACAAATAATTATTGTATAATATAACGTAATCAAAGGAGCTGTTAATTATAGCAGCTCCTTTGTCGAGTACCTCGACTCGTAAATCGAGTGGAAAAGTCGGATATTAAGATAAAAACGGTTGCCCGACTATTAAGTTGATATATAGATGACGTTTCGGGCGACCACGCAGGGTCGCCCCTACGGAATAAATTAAATAAATGATATAATATAATCTGTAGGGGCAGCCCTATGTGGCTGCCCGATGGATACGATTAAAGTTTCCTGTTCATCCGTAGGGACACGGCGTGCCGTGTCCGCAGTTGCAATCAAACTTTACCGATTAAACCGTATTTATAAAGGACAACAAACCTTTCCGTAGGGGACGGCTTCCCAGACGTCCCGTTTTATAAATTGAATTTTTTATGTTATAATCATTATAGTAATGCACAACATTAATTGTTAATTGTCAATTGTAAATTGAATTTCAGGGAGTGTATTTTATGGCTGAAAAAAGAGATTATTACGAGGTGCTTGGCGTTCAAAAAGGCGCAAGTGACGATGAAATAAAGAAGGCATACAGACAGAGTGCCAAAAAATATCACCCTGATTTGCATCCGGGTGACAAGGAATGTGAGGAGAAGTTCAAGGAGGTCAACGAGGCTTACGAGGTGCTTTCCGACAAGGACAAACGTGCACGTTACGACCAGTTCGGTCACGCTGGCGTAGACCCCAACTTCGGTGCAGGCGCAGGCGGCGGAAGTCCGTTCGGTCAGGGCATTGACATAGACGACATATTCTCAAGCTTTTTCGGCGGCTTCGGCGGCAGACGTTCAAACAACGCAAACGCTCCTATGCGAGGCAGTGACGTTGAGGCTACCGTTTACATCTCATTTGAAGAGGCGGCATTTGGGTGCAAGAAAAACGTAAGCTACAACTGCGTTACAACCTGCGGCGACTGTCACGGAACGGGCGCACAGGCAGGCTCTTCGCCCAAAACCTGTTCAGCCTGCGGCGGCTCGGGTAAGGTGACGATAAATCAGAGAACTCCGTTCGGCGTTGTTCAGACACAGCGCACCTGCGACGCCTGTCACGGCAAGGGCAAAATCATCGACAATCCCTGCCGCAAGTGCGGCGGCTCGGGCAGACAGCGCAAGAGCAAGACGGTTGACGTTACAATTCCGGCAGGCATCAAGGATCAGCAGATTTTAAACGTAGGCGGCAGAGGTAACGCCGGCTACAACAACGGTCCGGCAGGCGATTTGCACGTTTATGTAAACGTCCGTCCACACCCGCTCTTTGAGCGCAGAGGCGACGACGTGTGGTGCGATACTCCGATTACCTTTGCACAGGCGGCTCTCGGCGCAGAAATTGTTGTTCCCACGCTTGACGGCAAGGTTTCGTATACCGTCCACGAGGGCACACAGCCGGGCGATGTGTTCAAGCTCAAGGGCAAGGGCATACCGCACCTAAACGGCAGAGGCAGAGGCGACCAGTACGTCAGAATGACGATTGAAGTTCCCAAGAACCTCAACGCAAAGCAGAAAGAGCTTATCAAACAGCTTGACGGCACAACCTCGGAAAAGAATTACGTAAAGAGAAAGAATTTCTTTGACAAGCTGAAAGACCTGTTTGAATAATTCGGCGGTGTGCCACCGCCGGCAAATCGAGTGGAAAAATCGGATTGTCGGATAAAACGGCTGCCCGAATTATAGATTGATATATAAGCAAGCAACGTTTATTGAATAACTGTAGCGAGCGACGCCCCCGTCGCTCAAATTCCTTACAACAACGTTTGAGTGTTATCCGTGAGCGACGAGGGCGTCGCTCGCTACAATATAGTATTAACGTTTGTATTACAGACGTCCCGATACAATTACAAAATTCGTTTTAATAACATTTATATTATAAGGATAAACCTATGGAAAACTGGACTGAAATCAAAATCGCCGTAAATGCAAAGGACATTGACAAGGCAAGCGATATTGCAAACGTGGTCGTGCCCTACGGCATATATATCGAGGACTACAGAACCCTTGAACAGGAAGTCGAGGACATTGCTCACATCGACCTCATTGACGAGGACTTGCTCAACAAGGACAGGAACAAAGCCTTTGTTCACATCTACCTTGAGCCTGACGTTTTGCCGTCCGAGGCGGTTGCCTTCCTCTCCGAGCGTTACAGCGCCGAGGGCATTGAGCATACAATTGAGCTTCTCGACTGCGCCGAGGAGGACTGGCGCAACAACTGGAAAAAGTATTTTAATCCGATTGAAGTCGGTGAAAAACTGCTTATCCGTCCGAGCTGGCGTGACGACTACGACGCAAACGGCAGAATCGTTCTGAACATCGACCCCGGTCTTGCGTTCGGTACGGGCGGTCACGAAACAACCCGCCTTTGCCTTGAAATGTGCGAGAAGTATATGAAAAAAGGCGACAAGGTGCTTGACGTCGGCTGCGGAAGCGGAATACTCTCGATCGCAACGCTTTTGCTCGGTGCAGACAGCGCAGTCGGCGTTGACATTGACGAAACCGCCGTGAGAACTGCCGCCGAGAACGCCGAAATCAACGGAGTTTCTGACCGCTACACCGCAATCTGCGGAAGCTTTACCGACAAGGTCGAGGGCAAATACGACATTGTGCTTGCAAACATCGTTGCAGACGCTATTATGTTTTTGTCCGAGGGCGTGCGTGACTTTATGAAGGACGGCGCAGTCTACATCACAAGCGGAATTATCGACACCAGAGCCGAGGAGGTCAAGCAGTCGGTAAGCAGATATTTTGACGTTATCGAAGAACATACCGAAAACGGCTGGGCGTGTTTTGCGTTAAAGTGTAAAGCACTTTAACGCAGTTTGGAGTGTGGAATGTGGAGTGTGGAGTTAAGGGTCGCTACGCTCCGAATTTGTAATAATGCGTGTTGTTCGGATAAGTTTGTTTGCTGAACAAATTTTGATATATGTGACGTTTCCTCTATATCTGTAGGGAACGACCCCTGTGTCGTTCCTAACTGACGTTCAGCAAACCTATGTAGGAACAACACAGGGGTTGGTCCCTACAATAAATAAAAATACTAAAATTCACACCTGCGGCAACGCCGCATATAAATTAATTCGGGAACTTAACTTTTGAATTAGCGCAACCTATCCACTCGACCACAATTCAGCATTACGCATTCCGAATTCCGCATTAAATTACAGTTTTTCTCATTAAATAAGCCTAAATTAAAATCTGAATTAAAGGGATAATCAGATTAATTAATAAAATTCACTTATAATTTTCACAAAACTGTCACATTCGCTTGATAGAATAGATAAAAATTATGTTCGGAGGTTATTAAATTGAAAAAACCTGATAAAAGAGAAACTATCAATCTGTTTTTCTCCGCATTCCTCATTATTGCGTTTATCGTTTGCGCACATTTCTTTACACAGTTCACAAAAACGCTTGAACCTGTTGTAGGCTCAATTGTTTCAATCGCACTCTATGTTGTTTTCGGACTTCTGCTTTTCTACGCAACACGAGTTGGCGACGGCAAGGCTGTTACCCGTTTTTCAATTGTAACGCTGCTTGTTCTTGTAGTTCCGTCGCTTTATATAATCATTGCCGCTGTTGCACCGGGACTTCCTCTGCACGACATTTTCGCCGCAGAAAACGGCGGACTCAATGTTATTGTAACGCTTGCGTGCGTTGCACTCGGCTACGGTATTCCCTACTCCTTCCTCAGCGGATATGAGGTTGAAGGCTCTGACATTGTTGAAGAAAGCACCGTGCTTGAGGGCGGAGTTGAGGCTGATTTACTCGACAACGAAACCGAAGAAACGGATACCGACGAGGTTTCGGAATCCGCTGAAACTGAAACAGTTGAAGAAGAAAAAGAAGAATCCGCAAACGAATAATTTTGCAGGTTATAAAGTCCGAAGTTGCAGTTTTACTGAATTTCGGGCTTTTTTTGCGCATATTCCCAGCAGTTTTTCCCTTGATAAAGTCAAAAAATGTGATATAATAAAATCCGATAACATTAATACTAATATCCTTGATTTTAGTCTTATTTAATGAGATAAACTATAATTTAGCCGAGTGCCTCGGCTCGCAAATCGAGTGGAAAAGTCGGTTTGTTTGGAAAAAATTGTAGCCCGAATTTTAAGTTGATATGTAGGTGACGTTTCGGGCGACCACA
>CAZNUF010000129.1:0-4321 GCA_964576125.1 uncultured Ruminococcus sp.
GATGCAGACTAATAGTATAATTCCGAATGAAGCTTTTAATACAACGCTGAATCAGGGACTCAATCCCGGAGATTATTATGGTTTTCCGTCCGTTGGATGTACTCAACAAGGTTGTGTGCCGAATGTGGTAAATCAGGAAAAGTATATTATTCCCTCTGTTGAGCAGATTGCGGCTTATCATAATCAGCAAATCGGCAGAACAGGTACTTCTTCTCCTACCACAACAAACAACACAACCGCACAGCAAGGTATGCAGGAAAACATCAGCAGTAATCAGAATGCTATGCCCTCAACTCCTGCAACTACCTTTGACTACGGCGCAACAATTCAGCAACCACTTGAAAGTAACCTTATGGACGGAATTACCGATATACAGCACCCATATCCCGTTACAGCTGAAAGTCTGCAATATTTAAACGGATTTTTAAGAACGCAGATTGGACGACGAGTTTCAATTGATTTTCTTGTCGGCTCTAATTCAATTGTCACAAAATCCGGATTTTTGCTTGGCGTAGCGTCAAACTATATCCTGATTAATGAACTTGATACAAATGACCTGACAACCTGCGATTTTTACAACATCAAATTTATAAGATTCTATTATTAAAAATTATTACTGTGCAAAAATCCCGCCGCAGAAGCGACGGGATTTTAATATTCTCAGTATCAATAATCTAAACCTGCAAGATATTTTTGCATACAGGTTACATCATTTACATCAATTTTCTTATCCAAATTGACGTCAGAGACAAATTCCTGAAGATTATCTAATGTGCATATTTCTGCAATTGCAGACTGAATTCTTGTTGCATCTTTAATGTTTACAGAGCAATCAGAATCTGCGTCGCCGAAAGTCAGTCCCGGGATAACTCCTTCCGCGCCTTTCTCAGTTTCTCGAGTTTCAAAACCATCAGGATATAAATAGTAAATAGTAGTAGATGTGAACAAACGAGTTTCCTTGCCGATTTTCGTATTAACAAAAAATTCAATTTCTCCGTTTGAATCAGGAGTTACAGCAGTTACAGCTGCACCGCTTATTACACACATTCCGCCGTGAAATTCGTAATAAACTCCGCCGCTTGTGCTTTTTTCTGCTTCTCCGAATCTAAATGTATGCGTTCCGTAGTTTGGATTAGTTTTTGTTGTTGAACCGTCGGAAGCGAAATAATTATAAAATTCGCCTTCACCATTCATAAAAGATGATAGTTTAATTCTCACCTTTCGGTAATAACCTCCTGTTTTGTTATAAGAGCGATGTTCAACTATTGGACTGGAATTACCTATACCGTGGGTAGATCTTCCAAGCCAAATCTCATACTTTTGGTCACTTAATAATGAAATAGTTTTCGAGTCCGTACTATTCAGGTCTTTGAAATTGACCTCATAGTCATAGAAAGGACCATTCTCATCTTGTAGTCCAAAATGGAAAACTGACGAAGCAGGTGTGTTAAAGCGTGAAAAGTAAATCTTATTGTTAAACATCCAATATGTTGAACGGAGATCGGTAAAACCCGTAAAATCAGCAGATACAGGCTCAACGGTTGTTTCAACAGCACCTACAGCTACTGTTGAAGCTACTGCAAGAACAGTGCTTAATGTTATTGCGATGATTTTAGATAAGATTGTTTTCATAATTACCCCTGTATTTATAGAATTATTCAGTAACAGCTTTATTAAACAAAAATCCCCGCAAAACGCAGGGATTTTTATATGCAATTAATTGTAAAATTATTTTACCATGCTTGCAACTTCTGCTGCAAAATCGTCCTGTCTTTTCTCAATGCCTTCGCCCTTTTCAAAACGAACGAACTTCTTGATTTCGATAGAACCGCCGAGAGCCTTTGCAGTGTTCTGTGTGTACTGCTTGATTGTCTGCTTGTTGTCCTTAACGAACTCCTGATCTACAAGGCAGTTTTCCTTGTAGAACTTGCCAATCTTACCCATTACAATCTTATCAGCAATTGCTTCGGGCTTACCCTCGTTGATTACCTGCTGGCGCATAACTTCTTTTTCATGCTCAATTACATCAGCAGGAACATCTTTCTCTGTGAGGTACTGTGTGTTAAGAGCTGCAATCTGCATTGCAACGTCCTTGCCATATGCAACAAACTCGGGCTTTGAAGCGAGGTCTGTGTCGAAGTTTACAAGAACGCCGATTTTGCCGCCTGCGTGTACATAAGCAACGCAAGCGCCTTCCATACGCTCAAAACGGCGAATCTGAATGTTCTCGCCGATTGTAAGAACCTTTTCCTGTAAAAGCTCTGCAACTGTCTGTGTTGTGCCTTCAGCCTGAAGAGCAAGAAGAGCCTCAACATCAGCAGGATTCTGCTTCATAACTGTTTCAGCGCAAGCCTTTACGAAATCCATAAATGAATCGTTCTTTGCAACGAAGTCTGTTTCAGCGTTTACTTCGATTACAACTCCTACGGAAAGGTCATCGCTTGTGCAAGCGTAAGCTACGCCTTCAGCGGCTACTCTGCTTGCCTTTTTAGCCTGCTTTGCAAGACCCTGTTCTCTTAAGAAATCAATTGCCTTATCCATATCGCCGTCAGCATTTGTGAGTGCCTTTTTGCAGTCCATCATGCCGCAGCCTGTTTTCTCTCTGAGTGCTTTTACATCTTGAGCTGTAAATGCTGCCATTATGAATACATCCTTTCGAAAAGTAATTTTAAATTGTAATTATTCAGCTGTTTCTTCTTCTGTTTCTTCAACAGCAGCTGCACCCATCTGACCTTCTCTGCCCTCGATTACAGCGTTAGCCATTGCGCCTGCAATAAGCTTTACTGCACGGATAGCGTCGTCGTTACCGGGGATTACATAGTCGATTTCATCGGGATCGCAGTTTGTATCAACGATTGCAACAATCGGGATATTGAGCTTTTTAGCCTCTGAAACTGCAATTCTTTCTTTTCTGGGGTCAACAATAAAGAGTGCACCGGGCATCTCTGTCATATCCTTGATACCGCCCATAAACTTTTCAAGCTTTTCAATCTCAAGGTTGAGCTTAATAACTTCTTTCTTGGGGAGAAGGTCAAATGTACCGTCCTCCTGCATAGCACGAAGCTGCTTTAAACGAGCAATTCTTCTGCGGATTGTTGAGAAGTTTGTAAGCATACCGCCGAGCCATCTTGCGTTTACATAGTAAGCGCCTGCACGCTCTGCCTCTTCCTTAACGGAATCCTGAGCCTGCTTCTTTGTACCTACGAAAAGTACGTTCTTGCCTTCTGCGGAAATCTCACGAACAAAGTTGTAAGCTTCCTCGAGCTTTTTAACGCTCTTCTGAAGGTCGATGATGTAGATACCGTTACGTTCTGTGAAGATGTACTCTGCCATCTTGGGGTTCCATCTTCTTGTCTGGTGACCGAAATGTACGCCTGCCTCCAGAAGCTGTTTCATAGAAACTACTGCCATTTTTAATTTCCTCCTTAGGTTAAAACCTCCGCTGTGCCTTGATTTTATCGGCGCAATAAGCAAAGTATGCCACCCTGCCGACAAGCATCAGCGTGCGAAATGCTTATATATTATACCATAAAAATGAAAAAAATCAAGTGCTTTTTTATAAAAACACTTGATTTTTACAGATATTAAATACTGAATTATGCGTACAAATCGAAAAATCTCACATTTCCGCATCCTACAATGAAATTCTGTGTTTCATGCCAGCCGCTTGAGCCTGTATAGAAACAGAGGATTCTGTGCTGTACGGCTGAACCATTCTGGTCAAATATGTATGATACTGCGTCTTTAACAGCCTGATTAGGCTCTTTGTTTGTAGGTGCATAATATTGGTATTCTGAAATTATCCTGTCAATAGAAGTAGTGTTTGAACGGTTCATTGCATCTCTGATGCACTGTGCAACAAGTGCGCATCCGTTATAACCCATACTTCCTGCTTCACCCATAACAAGTCTTTCAAGTTTTGCTCTGTCGTATGAAGAAAGAGAAACAGGTGAAGGACTGTAATTGTAATCAGGGTTGCTTATACCTATAAGATAGCTGCCTGTGTTGTAGGAATAATCATTACTGCTTTCTTCCTGATATTCTGTGTAGCTTTCGCTGTATTCGGAATTTTCGCTTACCTCAACACTGCTTTCACTTTTCTCAACCTCTGATGTTTCTTCAGTTGACTTTTTAGTTTCAGCTTCGGTTGCAGCCTCAGTAGGCTTTGTTTCTTTTGTTGTTTTCTTTGTTGTAGGCGCTACGGTTGTTTCCTCTTGGGTTAACGGAACAGTTGTTTCAATTACACAGTTATCGGTGATAACTGCCGCAAACTCATCAACGTCACCTACTGAATACGAAGCCGCTTTGCTGTCTTCATAAG
>CAZNUF010000130.1:0-4319 GCA_964576125.1 uncultured Ruminococcus sp.
GCGTCTGCGATACCCTTTTTAAGTACCATAGGATTAGCACCGGCAGTTACGTTCTTCATACCCTCTCTGATAAGAGCCTGTGCAAGAAGTGTAGCTGTTGTTGTTCCGTCGCCTGCAACGTCGTTTGTCTTGATTGAAACTTCCTTTACAAGTTGTGCGCCCATATTTTCAAAGGGATCGTCAAGCTCAATTTCCTTTGCGATGGTAACACCGTCGTTTGTGATTAACGGAGCACCGAACTTCTTGTCGAGAACTACGTTTCTGCCTTTAGGTCCGAGTGTGATTTTTACTGTATCTGCAAGCTGGTCAATGCCCTTCATAAGAGCCTTTCTTGCATCTTCACCATATGCGATTTGTTTAGCCATAATTAATTACCTCCAAAAATAATATATTACGATTATTCTACAGTTGCAAGAATATCTGACTGACGAACGATTGTGTATTCTTCACCGTCAAGCTTTACTTCTGTTCCTGCATACTTGCTTGCGATTACCTTGTCGCCGACCTTAACGTACATTTCAACCTCGTTTCCGTCAACGATTCCGCCGGGACCTACTGCAACAACTGAAGCAAACTGAGGCTTCTCCTGTGCTGCGGAAGAGAGGATAATTCCGCTTTTGGTTTTCTCCTCGGCTTCTTCAACTTTTAATACTACTCTGTCAAGCAATGGTTTAATACTCATAATACAGCCTCCTGTAAAATATAAAATATAGATTAGATTGTTTTTAGCACTCTTACTTCTTGAGTGCTAATTATATTTTATACCATATTTTTGAAATGTCAAGAGGAATTTGACTATTTTTGACCTTTATTTTTATGGTTATAAATTTTATTTTGTACATACATCTGATTTATTATCAATTATTCAAGTATAAATCTGATAAACCAAGTATTATTTCAAGATAAAAATATCAGTTTTAAACAAATTGATTTGCTTCTAAAGATATTTTGTTATTAATAATGCAAAAATCAATTGACATTACATTAAAAATATATTATTATTTTAATATAGTTTTAATATACAGGAGAATTGCGTATGAAATTAAGTAAGATTTTTTCAAAATTGATTTGTGCTGTCACAATTATTACTATGTGTGTTACGGCAACTGCATGTTCATCATCACCATCATCTTCTTCAAAAGAAAGCAAAGTCCCTGCCGACGGTTATCAGCTGCCGTATGAATACAGCGACGGTTATACAGCCAAGCTTAAGACAACGGACGATACAACATATCTTGTTATGTCAACTGATTTAATCGGAAACAAGGTTGTTCATTTCAAAACGGATAAGAGTGAGGACGAAGTAAGAAAATATTATGACGATTACTTTGCAAAACTTGAAGAAGTCAAGCTAAAAAACGAGAAGGATAAGACGCCGGGATATTTTGATAAGGACAAAAGACTTATTATGTACAACCTTGTAGTATGGACTGCCGACGGCAAGACAAACTATCAATTAGGTTGTGAAGCCTGCGATAATATATCAGAAAGTAAAAACTGGGAAGCAAAATAAATACAAACTATTATATAATAAAGCGGTCGATTTTCTCGACCGCTTTTGTTGTTTTATTAATCAGTGCTCAACAGCATTCTGTCGTTTTCAAGTTTTGAGCCGCTGACCTGTTCGAACTTCTGCAACAGATGTTCAACCGTGAGCTTTTTCTTCTCCTCACCTGAAATGTCAAGAATAATCTTGCCCTCGTTCATCATAATAAGACGGTTGCCGTGAGTGATTGCATCGTGCATATTATGAGTAATCATCATTGCGGTTAAGCCCTCTTCACTGATGATTTTGTCGGAAAGGTCGAGTACCTTTGCGGCAGTTGCAGGGTCAAGAGCCGCAGTATGCTCGTCAAGCAAAAGAAGCTTTGGTGTTCTCAAAGACGCCATAAGGAGAGTAAGAGCCTGTCTTTGACCGCCTGAAAGCAAGCCGACTTTTGTTGTCATTCTGTCTTCAAGTCCAAGACCGAGAGTAGACAGCTTTTCACGGAACATTGCTTTTTCAGCTGATGTTGTTCCCCATCTTAAGGTTCTGCTTTTACCTCGTCTGTAAGCTAACGCAAGATTTTCAACAATCTGCATATCGGGCGCAGTGCCCATCATCGGGTCCTGAAAAACTCTGCCGATATACTTTGCCCTTTTATGTTCCTTTAAGCCTGTGATGTTGACGCCGTCAAGGTAAATACTGCCGTTATCAACCGGCCAGACACCGGTTATTGCGTTCATAAGGGTTGACTTTCCTGCGCCGTTGCCGCCTATTATCGTTACAAAATCACCCTTGTTTAAATGGAGCGATACACCTGTTAAAGCCTTTTTTTCATTTATTGTACCGGGGTTAAAAGTTTTTTCAATTTTATTTATTTTCAGCATCTAACTTTTCCCCTCTTTTCTTTGCAAGCTTGAATGAGCTTTTTTTCTGCCCCTTAAGGTAAGGTACTGCAAGGAACAGTGCTACTATTACGGCTGTAAACAGCTTTAAGTCGTTTGAGTCGAGCTTCAGCCAGAGAACTATTGAAATTACGATGTAATATACTACTCCGCCGAGAACGACAAACGTAAGCTTTCCCCAGAAATTGAGGTGCTTACCAAGCAAAGCAAGACCGATTACCTCGCCGATAATTACTGCAGCAAGACCGATTACGATTGCACCTCTGCCCATATTGATGTCAACATAGCCCTGGAACTGTGACATAAGTCCGCCCGAAAGAGCAACAAGGGCATTTGAAAGTGCAAGACCGATTATTTTCATATTATTGATGTTAATTCCCTGTGCACTGCTCATTGAATGATTACTGCCTGTTGCACGTAAAGCAGAGCCTTGCTCTGTTCCGAAATACCAGTAGAGCAACAAAATAATTGCAATTGCAAAAATCGCTGTCACTAATATAGCCATAGAAACATTCCCGAGAGATACATACAAATCAGTTTCGCCGAAGTTGAACGACTTGTTTGCAGACATACCCATTATTCTTAAGTTAATGGAATATAATGCAAGCTGAGTAAGAATTCCCGAAAGAATTGCGGGTATACCGAGCTTTGTATGCAGAAGTCCCGTCACGGCACCTGCGGCAAGACCTGCAAGGACTGCTATAAGCAGACAAGACCACATAGGAAAGCCTGCAATTTTAAGCATTACGGTTACTGCACCGCCTGTTGTAAATGAACCGTCGACTGTCAGATCGGCAATGTCGAGTATTCTGAATGTTATGTAAACACCGAGAGCCATTATGCCCCAGATTATTCCCTGAGCAATAGCACCCGGCATACTTCCGAGAAGATTCATCGGATTTAATGATGCAAAATAAGAAAGTATAGATTCCACAAGTATTATCCTTTATTTTTTATTTCAGTAAAATTATTATAACCTCAATTAACGCAATCAAGGGGCTGTCTCAAAGCACGCTGATGCTTTGAGATAGTCCCCGAAAAAACTAATAAGGAATTATAAATTATTCAGCTTTGATAGCCTCGTAACCGTCAGGCACTTTGATGCCGAGAGTTTTACAGATTTCTTCGTTGTACTTCTTTGTGAATTTAGGAGCACTCTTAATCTCCATTTTGCTGATGTCAGCGCCGTTTACGAGAATGTCATAAGCCATTTCGCCTGTTGCCTGACCAAGGTCATAGTAGCTGATTGAAAGTGTTGCAACGCCGCAGCCTGCGCAGATGCCTTCTTCGCCTGCTACAATCGGGATTTTCTTTTCAAGCGCTACGTTATTGATTGCCTTTGTGCAGGAAGCGGCTGTGTTATCTGTAGGAATGTAGAGAACATCGCTTTCACTGCAGGCAGTTGTTGTAACAGAAGTAACATCGTTTGAGTCAGAGAATGTATATGTGTTTACTTCATAGCCGTCTTTCTTAAGGTATTCAGTGATTGTGTCTGACTGATAAATTGAGTTAGGCTCGCTTGAGCAGTAAACAATACCAACCTTTTTAGCATCAGGGAAAAGCTCCTTGAGCATTGCAGCCTGTCCGTCAAGGGGAGCAAGGTCAGATGTACCGGAAATGTTTGCGCCTGTTGTGCCCTTCCAATCCTTGATGTTAAGAGCTGTTGCATAGTCAGTAACTGATGTTCCGAGAATCGGAATGTCCTTTGTAGACGACATAGCTGCCTGAAGAGCAGGAGTTGCATTTGCAAGAATCAAGTCAACCTTGCTTGTAACAAACTGGTTGCAGATTGTTGAGCAGGTAGCAGAATCGCCTGCTGCATTTTTCTCATCAAATTTAACCTTGTCTTCGCCAAGCAACTCGGTGAGCTTATCCTTAAAGCCCTTTGTTGCCGCATCAAGAGCGTCGTGCTGAACGAGCTGACAGATACC
>CAZNUF010000131.1:0-4307 GCA_964576125.1 uncultured Ruminococcus sp.
AATATGGTCGGTTGTGATGTTGTCGCCGACCTTAAGCGAACAGGAAGCCTCGATTGACTCGGTAAGAGGACTTGTTTCGGGATAAGACTTGATGTTCGGACCTCTTAAGATTTCAACGCTGTCCATTTCCTCAACGGAAGCGGGCTCGATAACCATATTGTCGTTGATGAGGAACTTTTCGGGCATCTCAATTTCAGTAGCAGCGCCGAGTGTTCTCGGGTCTGTAAATACGCCGTTAATAGCCGATACAGCAGCAGTTTCGGGAGAAACAAGATAAATCTGACCGTCGGCTGTACCGCTTCTGCCTTCAAAGTTACGGTTAAATGTTCTCAGTGAAATACCCTTGCTGTTGGGTGACTGTCCCATACCGATACAGGGACCGCAGGCACTTTCAAGAATACGTGCGCCTGCCGCAATCATATCACCGAGTGCACCGTTAAGAGCAAGCATATTGAATACCTGCTTACTGCCGGGAGCAATTGCAAGTGATACGTTATCTGCAACCTTTTTGCCCTTGAGAATGTGAGCAACTCTCATAAGGTCAAGATAGCTTGAGTTTGTGCAGGAACCGATACAAACCTGGTCAATCTTCTGACCTTCAAGCTCTTTTATCGGCTTTACGTTGTCGGGTGAGTGAGGACATGCTGCAAGAGGCTCAAGCTCTGAAAGGTTAATTTCGATAACCTCGTCGTAAACAGCGTCGTCGTCAGCCTTAAGCTCTGTATAATCCTCCTCACGACCCTGTGCCTTGAGGAATTGTCTTGTTGTTTCGTCAGACGGGAAAACAGAGGTTGTTGCACCAAGCTCTGCACCCATATTTGTAATTGTTGCTCTTTCGGGAACGGTAAGAGTCTTAACGCCCTCTCCGCCGTACTCAACAATTTTGCCTACGCCGCCCTTAACGCTCATAACACGCAGAACAGCGAGAATAATATCTTTAGCGGAAACCCATGGGCTTAACTTGCCTGTAAGGTTAACTCTGACCATTTTCGGCATTGTGATGTAGTAAGCACCGCCGCCCATTGCAACAGCAACGTCAAGACCGCCTGCACCAATCGCAAGCATACCGATACCGCCGCCTGTGGGAGTGTGGCTGTCCGAGCCGATTAAAGTCTTTCCGGGTTTGCCGAATCTTTCAAGGTGTACCTGATGGCAGATACCGTTGCCCGGTCTTGAGAAGTAGATGCCGTGCTTTTTGCAGACCGACTGAATAAATCTGTGGTCATCAGCATTTTCAAAACCTGTCTGAAGTGTGTTGTGGTCAATGTAAGCAACGCTCTTTTCTGTTTTAACTCTCGGAATACCCATAGCTTCGTACTCAATATAAGCCATTGTGCCGGTAGCGTCCTGAGTAAGAGTCTGGTCAATCTTAAGACCGATGTCGTTTCCAACTACCATTTCGCCGCATACCAGGTGCTCTTTAATGATTTTCTGTGCAATCGTGTAGCCCATAATATTACCTCCTGAATGTGAATTCAAGTTACTTTACAATAAATATCGTAAAATAACTATGTTAATTATATAACAATCTTTAGTTATTGTAAAGAAAAAATTACATTCTAAAATACAAAATATAGATTTTTTTCGCTTAAAAATACGATATTATGAAAATGTTTCAAAATATATTGCAGAATAGCAGAAAAGGTGATGAAAAATATAAATTGAATTTTGTCTTTTGTAGTGATATAATTAATAAGTATGCTGAAAATAACGAATAGATTACAGAAACAGAGGGATTTTATGGACGTAAGAGAAGATTTAAGGAATATTGCAATCATTGCCCACGTTGACCACGGCAAAACAACTCTTGTAGACCAGCTTTTAAAGCAGAGCGGTATTTTCAGAGCAAATGAAAATGTCGAGGACAGGGTAATGGATTCAAACGACCTTGAGCGTGAAAGAGGAATCACAATCCTTTCGAAGCCGACGGCTGTAATGTATAACGGAATTAAGATTAATATAGTAGATACTCCCGGACACGCAGACTTCGGCGGTGAGGTTGAGCGTATTTTGCAGATGGTTGACGGTGTTGTACTGCTTGTTGACGCATTCGAGGGCTGTATGCCGCAGACAAGATTCGTTCTCAAAAAGGCACTCGGACTCGGTAAAAAGCCGCTTGTAGTGCTTAACAAGATTGACCGTCCCGGTGCACGTCCCGAGGAGGTAGTTGACGAGGTGCTCGACCTCTTTATCGAACTCGGCGCAGACGAAGACCAGCTTGAATTTCCCGTAATTTATGCTTCCGCACGTGACGGCTATGCAGGAACCGACTACCACGAGCTTGCCGAGGATATGAAACCTCTCTTTGACGCTATCATAAATGAGATTCCTGCTCCGAAGGGTGACTTAAACGGAGGACTTCAGATTCTCGTGTCCAACATTGACTCCGATAAATTTGTCGGCAGAATCGGCGTGGGCAGAATTGAAAGAGGCGTTGCCAAAAACGGACAGGCGGCAGTTCTCTGTCACGCTGACGGCACAACGCAGAATGTAAGAATTGCAAAGCTTTACCAGTTTGAGGGACTTAAGAGAGTTGAGTGCGAGGAAGCAAAGCTCGGCGACCTCGTTTGCATCAGCGGTATTCAGGACATCAATATCGGTGAAACAATCTGTTCTCCCGACTGCATAGAGCCTTTGCCGTTTATTAAGATTGACGAGCCGACTGTTTCAATGAACTTTATCGTAAACAACTCTCCATTTGCAGGCAAAGAGGGTAAGTACGTTACCTCACGTAACCTGCGTGACAGACTTTTCAAGGAGATTGAAACAAACGTAGCTCTGCGTGTTGAGGAAACAGACAGTGCAGATACATTCAAGGTTTCGGGCAGAGGAGAGCTTCACCTCTCAATCCTTATCGAAACAATGCGCCGTCAGAATTACGAATTTCAGGTTTCACGTCCCGAGGTTATCACAAAGACTATTGACGGCAAGCTTTACGAGCCGATTGAGTTCCTTATTATCGAAGTGCCCGATTCATATGTAGGCGCAGTAATGGAAAAGCTCGGCTCAAGAAAAGCAGAGCTTGTAAATATGGGTACTCGTGACGGCGGTGTAACTCACATTGAATTTAGAATCCCCGCAAGAGGACTTATGGGTTATCGTCCCGAATTCCTTACAGATACAAACGGAAACGGCATTATGAATCACGTCTTTGACGGCTATGAGCCTTTCAAGGGAGAAATCGTAACACGTCATCAGGGTTCACTTATTGCCTTTGAAACAGGTGAAACAGTAACCTACGGTCTGTATGCCGCACAGGAAAGAGGCAGACTCTTTATCGGCGCAGGCGTTCCCGTTTACGAGGGAATGATTGTCGGAGCAAGTCCCAAGGCAGAGGATATTACAGTAAACGTCTGCAAGAAAAAGCACATTACAAATACACGTGCATCGGGTTCTGATGATGCATTAAAGCTTACACCGCCCACACAGATGTCGCTTGAACAGTGCCTTGAATTTATCGCTGACGACGAGCTTGTTGAGGTTACTCCCGAAAGCATCCGTATGCGCAAGCGTATTCTTTCAAAAGAACAGCGTATGAAACAGGCTTTCCGTAAGAAATAATGAGTTTTGTAATACTTGATTTGGAATGGAACGGCTCATACAGCACCGTTTTGCACCGATTTGTAAATGAAATTATTGAATTCGGTGCAGTAAAGGTTGACGATGAGTTTAATATTACAGATACTTTTTCCGTACTCATAAAGCCGCAAATCGGAAAAAAGCTTTGCAGTAAGGTAAAAGAGCTGACAAAGATTACGAATGAGGAGCTAAAGGAAAACGGCATTCCGTTTCTTGACGCAGTAAATCGCTTTACCGAGTTTTCGGGTAACAGCGTTTTAATGACGTGGGGAACGTCGGACATTCACGCTCTGATTGAGAATTACAGCTATTTTACGGGCGATGTTCATTTGCCTTTTCTGAAAAGCTACTGCAATTTGCAGGCGTACTGCGAGGGCTGTCTTGATTTGCATAATTCTTCAAGTCAGCTCGGACTTTCAAGCTGTGCCGAGTTACTCGGAATTGAGTTTTCACAGGAAGAACAGCATCGTGCATTTTTTGATGCGGAATTAAGCCTTAAATGTCTGAAACTGCTTTCTGATAAAAAACCGCTTAAGGGTTATATTCTGAATGCCGACGATGATAATTTTTACGAAAAAATGACTTTCAAAAACCGTTTCATAACTGATTTAAAGAGTGATGAAATTGACAGAAGTCAGATGAAGTTCAAATGCGACTGTTGCGGAAAGCAGGCAAGACGAATGACAAAATGGAAAAGCCACAACAAGAGCTTTTCTGCAGAATTTTTC
>CAZNUF010000132.1:0-4294 GCA_964576125.1 uncultured Ruminococcus sp.
CTGTAAGAGTGCTCAGTATTCACGCATCAAAGGGACTCGAATTTCCCATATGCTTTTTGGCTGATACTGCAAAGCAGTTTAATAAAACCGATTTGCGTGACGATGTACTGGTTGACAACGTTGCAGGTATCGGTATAAAAAAGCGTGAGGGAATCTGCCGTTACAATACCTTGCCGAGTCTTGCGGTTGGAATTGAAATTTCACAAAATATAATTGCTGAGGAGCTTCGTGTTCTTTATGTTGCGCTGACAAGGGCGAAGGAAAAGCTTTTTGCCGTCAGTTCAATAGAGAACACAGAAAAGTATCTCTCTGATCTTTATTCAAAAATAGTATTCGGAAATACTATTGAGCCATATTCGGTTGTGGGGTGTTCAAGCATCTCCGACTGGCTGTTTCTTTGTGCGTTTGTGCATCCCTCGCTAAATGATTTACGAATGAAAATTAATCCTTCGGCAGAACCTGTACCGTATACAGAAACTTCCCCCTGGCATTTTGAGTTTATTGATAAGGAAGAACAAATTTTCGGCAGCGCCGTTGATGCTTTCGATGAATCGAAGAAAATATTAGAAAACATCAGGAATACAGATACTTTTGATTATGCACAGCTTTTAAAAACGAATTTGTCCTTTAAATATAAGAATGCAGAAATTATGAATCTTCCGCAAAAGGTGAGTGCCTCGCAGATTTCTCACAACGAGAGTGATTATTTTGAAAAGGTGCTTATGAAACCGTCATTCCTCAATAATGAAACAGCCGCCGCTGTTGACAGGGGAACGGCACATCATAAGTTTTTGCAGTATTGCGACTTTTTAAATGCGAAACAAAGTCTTGACACCGAGATTGAAAGACTCAAAAGCCTTGGCTTGCTGACAGACGAACAAACAGAGCTGATTGACAAAGAAAAAATTAAAAATCTTCTCAATTCAGAGCTTGTACAGCGCATAATAAATTCACCGCTTGTATTACGTGAGGAACAATTCAGTGCAAAGCTTAAACCCTCACAGGTGTTTGATGAATATGAAAACGTTGATACAGACGCTGAAATAATAATTCAGGGTGCAGTTGACGCAGCCTTTGAAGAAAACGGAAAGCTTGTAATTGTTGATTATAAAACAGACCGTGTAAAAGATATTTCAAAGCTTGCAATTCTTTACAAAAAGCAGCTTGAGCTTTACAGACTTGCAATGGAGCAGTCAACAGAAATGACTGTTTCGGAGTGCATAATCTGCTCTGTTCACCTCGGTGAATACATAATATTATAGAAAAACAGCCTGCTTTATCCCAAAGCAGGCTGTTACAATATGTTTTAAATGTTAAGCCGCAAGCATTATTTGAATTGCAGTTGCGTCCTTTATGTCAATAACGTTGTCACCGTTAAAGTCACTTGCGTAGAAATCTTCCGCATTGTTTACGTCAATAAGCGGATTGCCGTCTGAATTCATAATTTCTGCCTTGAATTTCTGAATATAAGTGGCGTCGCTTATATTAATTGTTCCGTCGTTGTTCACATCGCCTTTAAGTCGTGTCGGAACATCAACAATATAGTCGTCAAGACCGCTTCCGTTGAATATTTTGCTTTCGCCTTTTTTGATTTCATATCCAACCTCCGACGGATACTGCGAACCGCTGCCGTTATTGAAAATAATGTAAGCGGTTGAATAGTCCCAGTCGGGATTTACAACATAACCGAACATATCTCCGCCGAGGTCAGTCATTTCAACACCCGGCCATTCGCCGTTGTTGATAACCTTGCCGCTGTTGTCACGATAGTAAGCATAAACATTTACTTTGTCCCAGTTGTACTTGCTGTTATCAAAATAAACGGTAGTTTCACCCTCAATATAAGGCGTTGCAAGCTTTTTGAAGGTGTATGTCTTTGTTGTAGTGTCACCTTCACTGTTCTTGCCAAACAGTGTGATGTCAACACTTTCGTTGTCAGCCATATTTGCACCGATTGTAATTGTGTCGCCTGAAACGTAAGAAACAGGAGCGCCGTTGCCGATTTTATATGTAGCTTCCGTTGTGTTTCTTGCGGTTAAAGTAAGTGTAAGCGTTCCTCTGAACTCACCGCCGTTCTTTGAAAGAGAAACAACAGGCTGTTTAACAAGAGTGCTGTTGTAAATTACTGCAATGGTATTTGCCTTGACAGTACCGCTCAATTTACCGTCTGTTACGTCAAACAGACCGCCGTATGCTTCGTCAGTGTAAGTTCCGTCTTTAACCTCTGTTGCACAGTCAAGCACAACATCTTTGTCGGATGCGTTGATGATTACAGCGCCTGCACTTCCTCTTTCAATCATAAGCAGGCTGTTGTCGCCTGTCGGATTTGAAAGATTGTCGGGCAGACCTACCATTGCGTTTCTGAACTGATTTACGGCAACAACCTCGGGATGACAGAAGTTATCGTCACCTGCTTCACCGATTTTGTTCTTGCCCCATTGATTTTTAGTGCTGCTTCCGTCAGGACGGCTGAAAAACAGAGGAGTAGTTTCGCCTCTTGCGGCAATAACAGCCCACGCCTGTCTGATGTCAAGATTATCAAGCTGTGACCATGTTCCGTCACCTGTGTAGTTATCGTGTGACTCAACCCATGTTACAAGCTTGTTGTTAGGTGCACCGTCAGAACGGTAGTCAGTAAGATTTTCAGCATTGAAGCTGTCATTTTTAGCCGCATCTCTGATTACACTGCCGTAAGATGAAGCTGTTACGCTCATATATTTTGCGTAGTCGGCAGTACGACTGCCTCTGTCCTGCAAAATTTCACCGTACTGAAATTCTGAACCGTTGTCAAGAATTGTAGGCCAGAAATCACTTGAAAAGTCCTTGCCGTTTTCAGGTGATTCGTCGGGCAACTCAATATGCTTTGCAGCGTCATATCTGAAACCGCTTGCACCTGCGCTTACACAGCTTTTGAGGTAATCAAGAATCATATTCTGAACATTTTTATTCTGTGTGTTGAGGTCTTTTAAATTGAGCAGCTCGCCCTGTGTGCATTGATAACGGTTGTTGTAGTCACCGATTCCGAAAGAATCGTGGAAAGCACCGCCTTCAATGTTTTTGATTGTTGAAGAAATTGCATTGTAGTCGCTTGAGCAGTGGTTTGCCACAACGTCAACAATAATATGTATTCCGTAATTTTCAGCTTCACTGCAAAGTGACTTGAATTCTTCAAGCGTTCCGAGCTGATAGTTGCCGATTGTATAGAGAGTCGGCTGATAGTGGTAGTACCATTTTCCGTTGCCCATAAGCTCCATACCGCCGTTGTCACCGACCTTACACTCGTTAATCGGCGAGGTCTGAACAGAAGTATAGCCTGCCTCGGCAATTTTAGGAAGATTTTCCTTAATAGTGTTAAAACTCCAGCACCAGGCGTGAAGGATTACACCGTCACTGATTTTTTCCGTAAGTCCATACGGATTTGATTGTGTGGGTGCGCTTGTCTGTACTGACTTTGTTTCGGCGGCAAATGCTGAAAATGAAAATGCCGAAAAAGCCATTAAAGCCGATAAAGCAACAGACAGCGTTCTTTTGAATGATTTTTTCACGTTAAAAACTCCTTTCAATAATAGTATAAAAAATTAATAAAATTTAGTCAATGGTATTTTAAAATAAAATTAAAAATCAACCTGAAAAAACAGAGTGATTTGAATCTAATTATTAATAAACATCTGTTGCGTCAACGTCTATCATTTTATTGTCTTTACGGCTTTTCGAATAATGACTGAACAATCCGATTATCGAAAGTCCCGAAATGCCCTCATAAATCATTATAATTCCCAAAAGGAAAATTAAGAAGTCGCCAAAAAAGCTCGGGAAAAAGATTGTGCATAAACCGAGAATAATAACGGAAACTGAAACAGCCGTGCATATCCACCAGTATTTCATTCCCAACGCCTTTAGCTGAAAAGAGTGTTTTATGTCCATAAGGCTGTCAATAATGATAATAATTCCAATAGTTACAAAAATAATATTCACAATTATGCTCGGAGAAAAGAGAGTAAATATTCCGAAAGCAGTAGCAAGCACACCGATAATCAGCTCGAAATACAGCCCGAGTTCCTTGTTAATAAAAAATGAGATGATGTTAAAAAGACCGTAAACCGTCAGTACAATTCCAAGCGTGTAGCAAAGCACATCGCTGATTGACTGTGGAAACAGCATCATAATAAAGCCTAAAACAAGATAGGCGAGAGAGGCAATAATCGCCGTACTTGCGGCACTTTTACCTTTGCTCCAAATATTGTTTTTACCGGTTGATTTTTTATCCATACTTATACCCTCAGTCTATTCGTTT
>CAZNUF010000133.1:0-4271 GCA_964576125.1 uncultured Ruminococcus sp.
CCGCCGAGCTAATCGGCGAGCCTTGAAACAAATGACTGCATTTCCTGCTTTGAATTTATGTTGTGAATCTCAGAGAGTATTCTGTTCTGTTCGTCCTCTGTCATATTTGAAAACTTCTTCATAGCGTCGGGCTGTTGAGCCAGAGCCATACCAAACCCCTACGGCAAATCCTTATTCATAAAATCACCTCGTAGATAGTATGAGGGAAAGAAACCGTTTTATTCAGAAATCGAAAAGCTTTAATATTAAAGGAAATCGTTTCCAACACGAAAAATTTAAAACTGTTCTCAGACTTGTTACGTCAACGGATGACCCTAAATATAAAAATTCTATCATAACTTTTATGAAAATTGATGATAAAGAGTGGAATCGAATATTAAGAAATAAAAAAATACTTTACAAATCGGAATAAATTGATTATAATAATAGAATAAGGATAGGCTATTCGAGGTGGAGGAGTTCGTACAGTCCACACGCCGATGGTACAGACAGGGGAAACCCGAGAGACGCAGGAGAATTGTACGCCTGCCGAATAGCCTGTTCACATACTAATAAAAATCATTTTACCGCTCCCACGTTGTGAGGGCGGTATTTATTTTATAACAATTATAACATATAACAAAAGGCACCCACTTGCGTGAGTGCCTTTGGCGGAGGACAAGGGATTTGAACCCTCGCGCCGCGTTAGCGACCTACTCCCTTAGCAGGGGAGCCTCTTCACCACTTGAGTAATCCTCCGTGCGGTAAAGTGAAAAAATAAAATGGCGGAGAGGAAGGGATTCGAACCCTTGGTCCCTCGCGGGATCACTAGTTTTCAAGACTAGCTCCTTAAACCACTCGGACACCTCTCCGTGTTGAAATTATGTTGTTCCAGCAAGAATTATTCTACCATAACTCATTTCTTTTGTCAAGAACAAATTTACAAAAATAATAAGATAAATTATATTCTCCGAAACTATTTGTATTTTCAACATTTTATTCCATTATTATTCTGATAAAGAAAAATCAAATATTCCAGAATCCGAGCAGGATTGCAAAGTAATGAAATACACTTCCTGCAATTGTGAACAGATGCCAGACGGAATGGAAGTATTTTACCTTTTTGATTGCGTAAAATATAATTCCCAGCGTGTATAAAGCTCCTCCGGTTATCAGAAAAATCAGCGAAATTTTCGGCATTGACGCAATAAGCGGCTTGATTGCAAAAATTATTACCCAGCCCATTGCAACGTAGCAGAAGACTGACGGAATCCTCGCTTTTTCAAGGTTGACGGAATTCATCACGATTCCGAAAATTGCCGCACCCCAGACAACACCGAACAGAATCCACCCGATGACTCCGTTGAGATAATACAGCGTAATCGGCGTGTACGTTCCTGCAATCAGCAGGAAAATCGTGTTGTGATCCATTATCCTGAAAAAAGACTTTGCTTTTTTGTTTGTGAACGAATGGTAAAGCGTTGACATTGTATAAAGAATAATCAGCGAAGCTCCGTATATACACGAACTGACAATGCCCCAAGCGTTAGTGTGAATAACCGAAGCGACAATCAGCACAACCGTTCCTGCAATCGAAAGAGCGGCGCCTACACCGTGCGAAACCGAGTTAAAAATTTCCTCGCCGAGTGTGTATTTTCGTTTTTCAGACATATTTGCCTCCATAGTTTTTGTTACTCTTTTATTATACCTTTTATATTTTTTTCTTCAAGACGATTCATAATGCAAATTACAAAACCAAAAGCGCCTGTTATTGAGTTTCGGCATAACAAAATTTACGTTGAAATATTGAGAATACAATGGTAAAATAATCTTGAAAGGGTGTGCGATATGAGTATTGTTGTCAGAGCTTACCGCAGTGAAGATATTTTGCAGATGAACTGTGTGTGGAATGAAGTAGTCGAGGACGGCGTTGCATTTCCGCAGACGGAGATTCTAGACAAAACAGAGGGAGAAATGTTTTTTGCATCGCAGAGCTACTGCGGTGTTGCCGAAGATACCGAAAGCGGTGAAATTGTCGGCTTGTATATTCTGCACCCCAACAACGTAGGCAGATGCGGACATATTTCAAACGCAAGCTATGCTGTCAGTTCATCATCAAGAGGAAAGGGAATAGGCGAGATGCTTGTAAAGGACTGTCTTGTGCAGGCTAAAAACTGCGGCTTTAAGATTTTGCAGTTCAACGCCGTTGTAAAGACCAACACTGCGGCTCGTCGCCTTTATGAAAAACTCGGCTTTGTTCAGCTCGGAACAATTCCGCAGGGCTTTCTTATGAAGGACGGAAGCTATGAGGACATCTGTCCGTACTATCATATGATTTAAGGAGAATGTATTATGATTATTGATTTTAATAATGAACAAGCAACAGTAATTCCGAATTTCAAAGGCGGAGAAAAGTCGATTTCTGCCAAAATGCATTTTGACGGCGTGAACAGAATTCTGCACGGTGTGCTTGATAGCGGAGCGTCAATAGGACTTCACACTCACGAAACGAACAGCGAGATTATTTACTTTTTATGCGGCAGGGGCAAGGTGCTTTACGACGGGGAATACGAAACCGTTGAGCAGGGAATGTGCCACTACTGCCCCAAAGGTCACTCACACAGCCTTATTAACGACAGCGAAAGCGATCTGGTGTTCTTTGCCGTTGTGCCGGAGCAGTAACTAAAAATAAAAACACTTTATTTCCGCAAAAATCCATTGAAATTTAGAAAAATATATGATATACTTCTGTTCCAAACAAACGGAGGTGTATTATTATGAAAAAGTTTGTTCCGTACGAAAAGCTTTCAAAGTCAAAAAAGCGAGAGCTTGACAGAAAAAAACGTGTGACGTGGGGAAACGTAAATCCCGTTACCAGAAAAGCAGAAAGCAAAAAACACTACAAAAGAAAGTCCCGAAACTTTACTGATTATTCAGACGGTTTCGGGACTTTTGATTTTTATAGCGGACTAAAAATTCACGCCTGAAAAAGCTCTGCATATTATATTGATATAAACTTGATATGCAATACGGTAACAATAAAGTGCCGTTACAATGAATATTTCGGGTGTTTTATATGAAAAAAAGCGATATAAAAATGTTTGGCATAGTAGGCGGAGATAAACGGCAGTTATTTCTTGCAAAATCGATTTCCGACAGCTGCTACGATGTGATTTTGGGAGGATTTGACAAGCTATCGGGTATGGGTGCACTCACCCTTGCAGATGTCCATACTGCTATTTTTGAAAGCGACGCAGTGATTTTTCCGCTACCTTCAGTTCGGGCAGACCGCAGTATAAATACTCCGTTTTCCGAGAGAAACGTAATTCTCACCGACGAAGAAACAAGCGAGCTTATGAAAAAGCCTGTTTTTGTTTCGATGCGTGACAAATTCATAAAGGCTTATCCCGAGCTTAAAAATGCTCGCATTTTCGACTATGCCGCAAAGGATGAATTTGCAATTCTGAACGCATTGCCGACAGCCGAGGGCGCAATTGAATGTGCAATGAACAACTTTGAGGGGACGATTTCGGGCAGTAAATGCCTTGTAGTCGGCTTTGGCAGAATCGGAAAAATCCTCTCAAAAAGCCTACATTCGCTTGAAGCAGACGTAACAGTATGCGCTCGCAAGGAAAGCGACTTTGCATATATCACCGCCCTTGGCTGCAAATCACGTGACACACGAAGGCTGAAGAGCATAAGAGGTTACGACATTGTGTTCAACACAGTGCCGTCATTAATTTTTGATAAAGACCTGCTTATGAATACTGACAGAAACACGCTGATAATCGACCTTGCCTCTGCTCCGGGAGGGGTTGACTTTGAGGCGGCGCACAAATTCAGGCTTGATGCAGTCAGAGCGTTGTCGCTACCCGGAAAATGTGCGCCAAAGACCGCAGGAGAAATAATAAAAACAACAGTTTTCAACATTATAGAGGAGGTTTACAGGTGACAAAAGCAACCATAGGCTTTGCAATGTGCGGTTCCTTTTGCACCTTTTCAAAAGCCTTTTTGCAGATGCAGAGGTTAGTTGATTCAGGCTATAAGGTAATCCCGATTATGTCGCAGAACGCCTACTCAACCGACACACGCTTCGGCAGGGCAGAGGAAATGGTAAAAAAAGCAGAAGAAATTACAGGGGAACGTGTGCTCCACACTGCCGTTCAGACAGAGCCGCTCGGACCTAAAGAAATGTGCGACTTGTTAATAATTGCACCTTGCACAGGAAACACGCTTGCAAAGCTCTCGCTCGGAGTTACCGACACGTCGGTGACAATGGCGGCAAAATCACA
>CAZNUF010000134.1:0-4254 GCA_964576125.1 uncultured Ruminococcus sp.
ATTAACACGTTTCTCAACCCCCTACCCCCAAATATATTATAACATATACTTTTTGTTCACATATGTTTTCCACAGGGTTATCCACAGTTATTAACAACTTATCCACATTTTGTGAATAACATAAAAAATGCTACACACGTTGAAAATACTAATGTGTAGCTTTGTCGAAAAAAACTTATCCACAGATTTATCAAAAAGACTTGACAAGTTTTTATCCACATACCTTTTCTGGGTACAATTTTACTTCTATTCTAGGTAGTTCTTTGTCTAAACTTACGTGCATATCACGTACTAAAACCCACCTATCTTCTTTGAACGCTACGTGTTCTAGTGCGTCCATAACTATTTTGTGCATATTGTGGCAATCCCTTCTACGTTTATCTGGGAAGTAGTACGTTAATTCACATACTAACCACACACCCTCTTCTTCTAATTTGTAATTTTGTGATTTGACCGCATTATCTACAATCATCATCACTTTTTGCATATAATCTTGACCTTTTTTCGTCATAAATCTTCTACCACGTTTAAACATATAAAGGTGGTTTACACTCACCCCAAGAGGTATTACTACGTTTAACTCTTGATTTGGGTATTTAGGCTTTAATCTTTTTAAGTCATCCGTACTCATTTTGTCCCCCCATTATGTCATAAAACACCCCCTAGACGCTCTGTAAGCCATTCTAAGGGGTTGTATTTATGTATTAGTATTTATTATCCTGTCTTTTGTGATTTTCCTTATTTTTGCTTTTATAACACTTGTATAAATCTTCTACATCGTATCCACACTTATTAACTACTATTCCTAATACCATTAATAGTGGGTTTAAATCTTCCCAATCCTTCTCGATAAACATATCGCTTATCATACAATCTAACATACCAATTAAATCATTCATATCATAATCATCTGGATTGTAATTCTCTGGTTGTTTTTCTTCTACTAATTCAACGTCATTATCTATCGCTATACTCATTACAAAGTGTAATACATCACACGCTTCTTCTAGTTGATTAGTTTTATTTTTGTTTTTCTTCCAATATTTAAAACTTTCTATCTCATTTGCTAACTCGAATAACTCTGTTTTTAGAGCTAAGAATTTCTCTATACTTAGATTAGCGTCCATAGGTATATCATTTTCGTTCTTTACTCTTATGTCTAGGTTATTTTGTAAATGTCTTATTTCGTTTAATTCTTCTTGTGTAAAAACTGCCCTCATATTATTCCTCCAACATTATAACTTACATATCGCAAATATCGTATTCGCACTCTTTAATTATAACATTTTTTCTACTTTCTGCCAATGCTTTAAGCCCTAACTCACACGTTTGTATTATAGCACTTATACCTGCACAAGTTATACTATCATCATTATGTCCGTGTACTTCTATGTTCATATAACCGTCGCCTTTAGTTATGTTTATTTTAGTTATACCTTCTAATTTTCTCAATTTTATATCGCTCCTTTTTCTCCCACTTATTATACTTGATACGTGTCCTTGTGTTATTCCGTATCTTTTCGCTATATCTGTTTGTTTTTCTCCATTAAAATATGCGTTTTTTATCTCTTCTACTTCGTGATTTGTTAGTTTAAATTCCATTTTATTTACCCCCATATTTTCGCCATTAAGGTATTATACATAAGTGATAGAACTGTCATTACTCCTGTATGACCTGTTCCAGACGCTACTAGCACATCAAGTTCTTCTAAATCTTCAATCTTTACATCTCCACAAAGTTTACCTTCGTATACATTCATAGAGCAATCTATTATTATTTGTCCGTCTTTAAAATAGCTCTTATCAAAGAATTTAGCTTTACCTATGCCTGTTATAACTATATCTGCATTTTGTATCTTCTCTTTTAAGTTTTTAGTTCTTGAATGACACATTGTAACAGTTGCATCTTCGTTTGTAAGCATTATTTGAAGTGGTTTACCTATTAAATTACTTCTATTTACTATTACTACATCTTTACCTTCTAATTCTGTGATGTTAATTAACATATTTATAACACCAAGAGCAGTACAAGGGTGCATTACTCTACCGTTTTGAGTAGTTAATCTACCTATTTGTTTAGTACCTAGACCGTCTACGTCTTTCTCCACATCAATAGTATCAAGAGCCTTACGCTCGTCTAAGTGATTTGGAAGTGGTAATTGAACTATTATACCACTTGTATCACGATCTGCGTTGTAATGCTCTATAATCATTTCTAGCTTCTTTTGTGATATATCACTTTTTAATAACGTATGTTCAACTTCTATACCTAACTCTTTACCTAACTTAACTTTGTTTTTAACGTAAGAGTCTGACGCCTTATCTCCTTCAATTTGTAATATAACTAATTTAGGAACAACGCCTTTTGGCATTGTAACCCTAATTGCATCCTTTATTTCTTGTGCTATTTCTTTTGTATTTATTATCTTCATATTTCTCCCCCCAAGTTTTTACTTTTACCAACCGTATTTTTGTCTTTCTTCATTTATGTTTATCCAATTTTGCACATCATTACCATTGCATAATCCTTTTGATTTGAAATCACACATTTTACACTTAAAATAATCTGGTTTAGCAGGTATTGAAAACTTACCTTGTTTAATTTGTGCAAATAGTTTTTGAACTATCTTTATTTGTTCATTTATGTCTTGTATATATTCTTTTTTACCTACTTTACAAACAAACTTATTACCGTCTATTGACTCAAATACACGCTCTTTGTATTTACCACTTTTATCAACATCACCTACATAAACCAATCTAAAACTCTTAGGCATTTTTCCATATTTACTTTCTACTGCTTTTAAGTATAGAGCAGGTTGTAGGTCTGTTGTTAGCTTCTTACCACTCATTACTTTACCTGTTTTCCAATCGACTATATGAAGGTCTCCATTTTCATCCTCTTCAAGTCTATCATAAGCTATTGTAACTTGTGGTATATCTTTACCTATTGAGAAGTTTATACGCTCCTCATATTGTATAGCTTTGTTAGTAAGTGTTGGTAGTAGGTTTATAAACGAGTTATTACACGTTCTAGCTCTTTCCCACACTCTTTGCATATCTTCTTCTGGATAATCTTCTTCGATGTGAGACATAATCCAATCTAATTGACTTTCCATTTCTTCTATACTTACATCACCACGTTGTATGTGTTCATATAAATCGTGTAAATCACTACCTAATCTAGCAAGTACATTTTGTCTAGGCTCATTACCGTCTATAACGTGTAGTTTAAAATAGTATGGACAAGACTTATAATCTTCTATTGATGAACGTCTTATCACATCTGGTATCTTTATCTTTTGTTTATCTGCACATTTATCGCATTTAAACTTATTACGTATAGAGCAGTCCTCACATAACGGTGTGTTGCATTTAACACACAAAGTAGCGTTAGACCAATCTAATTTTACTCCACATTGTTTGCATTTTTCCACTAAACCCACCTCTTCTTTCTTATTATGTCTGATATTGGAATTAATACTGTTATGAAGTTTGTAGATAAACTTAAACATAGAGCTCATGAAGAGGAGATTACTGATAGTAATGTTTTAAAAGAAATTATTGTTGATGAACTTTTAATTATGTATGTCAATAATGGTGTTATGAGTAGTAAGATTAATTATAATAATGATGGACCTACAGTTATATTATTTGTAGGTGTTAATGGTGTTGGTAAGACTACTAGTATTGGTAAGATTGCTAAGAAGATTAAAAATAGTGGTAAGAAGGTAATACTGGCTAGTGGTGATACTTTTAGAGCAGGAGGGAGAGAACAATTAGTAGAATGGGGTAAAAAAGTAGGAGTAGATGTAGTTACTAATAATAGTAAGGATCCTAGTGCTGTTATATATGATAGTATAAATAAAGCTATAAAAGAAGGGTATGATGTTGTACTTGTTGATACTGCTGGTAGACTACAAAATAAGGTTAATCTTATGAATGAACTTGGTAAGATTAATAATGTTATTAAAAAATTGATACCTTCAGCTCCACATGAAACTTTGTTAGTAATAGATGCTACTACAGGACAAAATGGTATTAGTCAAGCTAAAGCTTTTAATGAAGTTACTGATATTACTGGTATTGTTCTTAGTAAACTTGATAGTAGTGCTAAGGGGGGAATTGTACTAGCTATTAAAGAAGAAGTTGGTATTCCTGTTAAATTTGCTTCTTTGGGTGAAGGAGAAGATGATTTAGAAGCATTTGATATAGAGAAATATGTTTATGGTTTATTTAAAGATTTATAGAAAG
>CAZNUF010000135.1:0-4187 GCA_964576125.1 uncultured Ruminococcus sp.
TTTTTGCCCTCTGTGAGAGCATTTCAACATAGTCCATACGCTTTTTTATGAGCATTGCGCCGTTTAAAACCAGCGGCTCGTCCCATACGGACAGTGTGTCCTCAAGCGACGGACGTCTGTAAATATCTTTTAAAAGCGAATTTCGCTGTACTAAAACTCTGTTGAATTTTGAGAGGATTACGGCGTTTTGCAGTTTTTCTCTGCAAATTGCGCTGTCAATGAATTTTCTTCTCTGCGAAGGTCCTCTCTTTATCAGATTGAGATGCTCGGGCGAAAACACAACTGCGCAGAATTTTTCAATCAGCGCCGCCGCAGACTTCTTTTCAACTCCGTTTATTTCAAGCTGCTTTTTGTTTCCTGTAAATATAAGCTTTGCAGTCTGCTCACGCTCCTGCCCGAAAAATCTCATTTCAAGCCTTGCGAAGTTTTCGTCCCACCTGATTACCTCGCAGTCCTTTGCACTTCGGAAAGAATGTCCTCCGCAGAACAGCCAGATTGCCTCAAGCAGATTGGTTTTTCCCTGTGCGTTGTCACCATAGATGATGTTCACGCCGTCGCAGGGCTGAATTATGTCATTTTTCAGATTTCTGTAATTTTCAAATTTTACTGCTATTACTTTCATAGTTTTACAATTAACAATTTTATTTGTTAATTAATATCATTCTACTTCCAACTTCAAGCCGTCAAAAACTGCAAAATCTCCACTGCGCATCTTTTTTCCCCGCATTGTGCAGATTTCTCCGTTTACCTCAACCTCGCCGTTCTGTATGACAACCTTTGCCATTCCGCCTGTGTCAACTGCTCCGCCGAGCTTTAATAAATCCTGCAGTTTTATAAATTCGCTGTCAATTTTAATTTTCTCAGTTCTCATTTGCAAGCCTCATCGGAAGTACGAAGCACAAAAAGCTGTCGCCTTTTACGGGTTTAATAATCATCGGAGCAGTAGGACCGTTGAGTATCAGCTTGATTTCGTCTGTGTCTGTGTTCTTAAGAGCGTCGAGCATATAGCGGTTGTTAAAGCCGATTTCAACCGGATCGCCGATTATCGGAACCGACAGCACGTCGCTTGCCTTACCAACGGCTGACGCACACGAAAGCTTGATTTCGTCGTCGGAAAAATTGCACCTTACCGGGCTTTGCACCCTGTCGTTATTCAAAAGCGACATTCTCTCGATTGCGTTGATGATACTTCTTGTGTTCATCACGATTTCGGTTTTTGCTTCTTTCGGAATTGTCGTGTTATAGTCGAGGAAAGTACCCTCGAGAAGACGTGAAATTACACGGTAGTTTTTCACCTTAAAAGTGATATGTCGCTGACCGATGATGATTTCAACATTTTCATCATCGTCTGTTAAAAGCTTTAAAACCTCCTGCTGTGTTTTGCCGGGGACTACAAAGCTCGTTTTGCTTTCAGAGGCAACGCTTTCATTTCTAATTGCCATTCTGTAGCCGTCAACAGCGACAATTCTGAAATTGTCGTTGTCAATCTCAAACAGAGAGCCTGTGTAAATAGGCTTTGCCGTGTTCTCGCTGACTGCATATACTGTCTGGCGAATCATCTCACGCAGGATTTTTGAGTTGACCGTGATTCCGTCAGTCTGTTCAAAGCTCGGCAAATCGGGGTATTCAACCGACGACATACCGACAATCTGGTAGTCAACGTGACCGCAGGTTATGTATGTAACCATTCTGTCGTCAGTTTCAATCATAACTATTTCTTCGGGAAGTCGCCTTACAATGTCAAGAAAAAGCCTTGCGCTGACAACGATTTCTCCCTCCGCCTGAATAGTAGCCTCAATGTCTGTTGTAATACCAATCTCAAGATTATAACCCGAGATGTTGATTTTGTTATCGTATGCTTTTATCAGTACGCCTTCAAGTGCAGGAATTGCAGCCTTTGTAGAAACGGCTCTTGAAACATTTGACACTGCATTTGCAAGGTCGGTTCTTAAACACGAAATTTTCACGGCAGTTTTCTTCTCCTATCTTAATAATATTTATTTTTCCGTAGTCGTAGTAGGTGATGTTAAAATATAGAAAAATATTAAATAACGGCTTGTACACTGATGATTTACGTCCACAATATAAATTTAATAAATGTTTATAATTGCTAAACATTATTCAACAAATTTTTAACATTCAACATTGCGTTGATTTATGTTAGTGGAATGTTTATGAAAATGTTAGCCGAGTGCCTCGGCTCGCAAATCGGGTGGAAAAGTTATATATTCAGGTAAAAATGGTAGCCCGAATTATAGATTGATGTATAGATAACGTTGAGGGACGTCAAGGATGCCGTCCCCTACGGATATAGAGGAAACGTTTGTATTTAATTTCGTAGGGGACGGGTTCCTACACGTCCCTATACGTTGCCGATAAATAAACATAAAATCAGCAGACAAACCTTTCCAAACAACACACACTATTATAAATTCGGAGCGTAGCGACCTTAAAATTCCTAATTACGAATTTCGCATTCCGAATTAAAAATTAGCGATCTCTTATATTCTTAATGGTGTCGTCAATGATTTCCTTTACCTTGCGGTCTTTTTCCATCATTTCCTGAACCTTTTTGAGCGTGTAGATAATCGTTGAATAGTGTCTGTTGCCGAACTCTTCGCCGATTGCAACCATAGACAGCGTAGTCAACTCTCTTGTAACATAAATTGCAACGTGACGTGCGTTACTAATGTTTGCGCTCCTGTTTTTCTGTGAGCGGATTTCATCGGCTGAAACGCCGTAGGTTCTTGCAACCTCGTCGATAATACGCTCAACCGTAACCTCGGGCGGAACGTCGTTATTCAGAATATCGGCAATAACCTCCTGAACGGAAGAAATTGTCGGCTTTTCGTGATTTAAAAGCGACTTTGCCTTGAGCTTTTTAACAGTGCCCTCAAGCTGGCGGATATTAGACTTGATTTTTGACGCAATATACTCGCAAACCTCGTTTGATAAATCAATTTCAAGAAGCTCAGCCTTGCGCTTGATAATCGCAATTCTCGTTTCAATATCGGGCGGCTGAATGTCGGCAATAAGGTCCTGCTCAAAGCGTGAACGCAATCTGTCGTCAAGCGTTTTGATTTCTTTAGGCGGACGGTCAGACGTGAGAACAATCTGCTTTTTAGCGTCATAAAGTGCATTGAAGGTGTGGAAAAATTCCTCCTGCGTACTTTCCTTACCGCCGATAAACTGAACGTCATCGACAAGAAGAATGTCGGCTTGTCTGTATTTGTGTCTGAACTCGCTCATCTTTGCAAGGCGCAGAGATTCAATAAGCTCGTTTGTAAAGTCATCGCCCTTTATGTAGCAGATAACCTTTGACGGATCGTTCTTCTTGATTTCATTGCCGATTGCGTAAAGCAGGTGAGTTTTGCCGAGTCCGGAGTTACCCCAGAGAAACAAAGGATTGTAAGCGTGTGACGGGTTTGTTGCAACCGCAAGGCACGCTGCGTGAGCAAATTTGTTTGACGAGCCGACAATGAATGTGTCAAAGGTGTACTCGTAATTTGTATCCTTGATTTCCTCTTTTATTTCGGGAGCCTTTGTATATTCCTCAACCTCTTCGGGAGTATTGAATGAAATAATAAATTTATTGTCAAAAACAGCCTCAAAAGCCTCGTTCAAAAGCGGAATATAACAGCGTGTGAGCGTCTGACGGTGAAAATCGTTGGGAACAACAAGATATGCCGTGTTGCTTTCAAAGTCAAGCTTTAAAGGTTTAATTCTGCTAATCCAGGTATTATATGCGACGTCTGTTATTTTGGTCTTGCAGTAGGAGCAAATGACCTCCCAAGCGTCATCAAAAGAATCCATCAAATTCATACCTTCCTCTCATAAAATACAGTTAAAAACTGCACCATTTTTAATTTCCGAATTTTATCCCATTATCAAAATACCATTCCATATAATTATACCTTAAAATTAAGTATTTTGCAAGTGTTTTAGTACGTTTTTAGTTTGTTATATACTGTTGAAATGAAGATAAAAAACGGAATACATAATTAAGTGTTTTGATAAGATAAACTAAAATTTTTAATGCGGAATGCGTAATTCGGAATGCGGAATTGCGGTCGAGTGGATAGGTTGGAATAATCCAAAGGTTTAATGCCCGAATTTTAAATTGATATATAGTTTACGTTTATTTTTAATGTGTAGGGAACAACCCCTGTGTTGTTCCTACATAAGTT
>CAZNUF010000136.1:0-4169 GCA_964576125.1 uncultured Ruminococcus sp.
ACCGATACGGGGTCCGAGGATGATTGCGCCGATGATAGCGGAGATACCGCCAACCATATGAATTGCACATGAGCCTGCGAAATCAATGAAGCCGAGCTGTGCAAGCCAGCCGCCGCCCCAGATCCAGTGAGCTTCAATCGGGTAAACAACTGCTGAAATTACCAGTGAATAGATGCAGTATGAAGCAAACTTTGTTCTTTCAGCCATTGCACCTGAAACGATTGTTGCTGTAGTAGCACAGAATACCATATTAAATACGAAGTTGTGCCAGGGGAAGTTTGCAAAGTTTGTAAAGATGTCGAGGTTAGGAATACCTACCAAGCCGAACAATGCGTCTTCACCGCAAAGAAGTCCGAAACCAAGAAGCATAAATACTACTGTACCGATACAGAAGTCCATCAGGTTTTTCATTATGATGTTACCTGCGTTTTTAGCTCTTGTAAAGCCTGTTTCTACCATTGCAAATCCGCACTGCATAAAGAATACAAGTGCTGCGCCTATTAGGAACCAGACGCCTTCAGTGCCGAAAATGACACTGTTTACACCATTTAGTATGTCTGTCATAATATTCTCTCCTCTTTATTTTGATATAACAAAAATGGCGTATAATCCGACAAATCCAAAATACCATTTGTCTGACGGATTACACACCATTGTGTCATCATTTTATACTATATATATGTTTTAATTACCGTTTTTGAAAATCAAACACCGAAAAGCATTTCGCCGTATGAGGGATAAGGCCAGTATTCGGAAGAAGTTTCTGTTTCCATTGAATCGCCTACTGCACGAAGCTCCTGCATAAGAGCAAATACTGTTTCTCTGTAGTATGTTGCGTAAGCAAGGTTGTCGTTGCTGTACTCGCTTGCCTTGATAACAGCCTCTTCAAGCTCTGCTGTCTTTTTGCTGAAGCATACAAGCTTGTTTGAAAGACTTGCTACAAGCTCTTCTTCAACAGAAGTAGGAATAGCGTCCGAAAGAGCCTTCTTTGCAAGAGCAGTATCTGTAAGCTCCCTTACGTATGCCGATACAGCGGGAAGAATATTCTTTTTAGCCATATCAATCATTGTGAGTGCTTCAATGTTAATCTGCTTTGCATAATTTTCAAGCTCAATTTCATATCTTGCCTTAACTTCTTCTTCGGAGCAAATCTTGTTCTTAACAAAGAGGTCAACGTTCTTCTGATCAATGAAGTGAGCAACTGCTTCGGGAAGTGACTTGTAGTTGCAAAGTCCTCTTCTTTCAGCCTCTTCAACCCACTCGGGAGCGTAGTTGTTGCCGTTGAAGATGATAGCCTGATGCTCTGTGAATGTCTTTTTGATAAGAGCCTTAACAGCAGAATCCAAATCGTCAGCGTCTTTAAGCACATCGTAGAACTGTGAAAGCTCTTCAGCTACCATTGTGTTGAGAATATAGTTGGGACAAGCGATATTGAGTGAAGAACCCAAAGCTCTGAACTCAAACTTGTTGCCTGTGAAAGCAAACGGTGAAGTACGGTTACGGTCTGAATTGTCCTTCATAAAGTCGGGAAGAACATCAACGCCTGTCTGCATCTTGACCTTGCCCTTGCTTACATATTCTGTATCGTTGATGATTGAATCAACAAGTGCGCCAAGATCGTCGCCGAGATACATTGAAATGATTGCAGGCGGTGCTTCGTTAGCACCGAGGCGGTGGTCGTTACCTGCCGATGCAACCGTGATTCTGAGAAGATCCTGATATTCGTGAACTGCCTTTACGATAGCGGCAAGGAAGAGCTGGAACTGAATGTTCTTCTCGGGCTCTTTGCCGGGGTCGAGGAGGTTTTCACCTGTATTAGTTGAAATTGACCAGTTGTTGTGCTTACCGGAGCCGTTTACGCCTGCGAAGGGCTTTTCGTGGAGGAGGCATACAAGACCGTGTTTCTCGGCTGTTTTCTTCATAATCTCCATTGTAAGCTCGTTGTGGTCGGTTGCGATATTAGTTGTAGTAAAGATAGGTGCAAGCTCGTGCTGTGAGGGAGCAACCTCGTTGTGCTTTGTCTTTGCAAGGATACCGAGCTTCCAGAGCTCCTCGTCGAGGTCTCTCATATAAGCGGCAACTCTTGTCTTGATTGCACCGAAGTAATGGTCGTCAAGCTCCTGTCCCTTGGGTGCCTTTGCACCGAAAAGTGTTCTTCCTGTATAGATAAGATCCTCTCTCTGATCGTACATTTCCTTATCAATAAGGAAGTATTCCTGCTCGGGACCGACTGTTGTTGTAACTCTTGTTACGTCCTTTTTGCCGAGAAGGTTAAGAACCTTTACAGCCTCTGTGCTGATTCTTTCCATTGAACGGAGCAGAGGAGTCTTTTTATCAAGAACCTCGCCTGTGTATGAACAGAAAGCTGTGGGAATGTAAAGTGTTCCGTCCTTAACAAATGCGTAAGAGGTGGGGTCCCATGTTGTGTAGCCTCTTGCCTCGAATGTGGCACGAATGCCGCCGCTTGGGAATGACGATGCGTCCGGCTCACCCTTTACAAGCTCTTTACCCGAGAACTCCATAATAACCTGACCGTCGCCGTTGGGGCTGATAAAGCTGTCGTGCTTTTCAGCGGTTACGCCTGTCATAGGCTGGAACCAGTGGGTGTAGTGTGTACATCCCATTTCAACTGCCCAGTCCTTCATAGCAGAAGCAACTACATTTGCAACGCTTAAATCAAGAGGTTCGCCGTTCTGGATTGTTTTTTTCAATGCCTTGTAAGTTGACTTTGGAAGTCTTTCCTGCATTTTCTGGTCGTTAAATACCATACTGCCAAATAACTCCGGAACTTTTGCCATTTTAATTCTCTCCTATCCAGTTGTAAAAATTTGACTGAAAACACAAAAGGACGCTGTAAGCACATTGCCTACAGCGCCCTTGCTGTTGTCATTGCTGTTAGTATATTCTAATTTTCGTGATTTGTCAATAGATTTTTCAAAAAAAATTTAAAAATTGCAAGTTTTATTAATTTTCTTGCAATTTGCTTGTTTTTATGCCTGTATCATTGCATAAAATCAACAATTCGTGTGTATTTATGAATGACCACTTTAAAAAAGTTGCAATTTCCTGTATTTTTTTCTTGACAAACAGGCGTTTCAGGTTATATAATACAGTCACACGTCATATGCGTTTATAACTCTGCACAAAAATGCAGGATTGTAAAGCTAAAATTGCAAAGTTTGGAAATTCAAAGCTTTGTGCCGACGTTTAATTCATATATTACATATATTATATATATTGAATTTTTATTCGCTTTATGAACAGATTGTTTCGTATAATATGGCGGCAGACGCCGCTGTTAATAAATAAATCTGATATGTGAATTTGCTCTCTTATATAAACTAATTATATATAAAGGAGCGTGATAGGGTTTTCAAAGGCGAAAAATCCGTATATCAGGAAAGGATGATTTTTGATGGGACAGACAGAGAACAGACAAACGCAGAACAGCGGTCTTTATTCTCCAAGGTTCGAGCACGACAACTGCGGTATAGGCGCTGTTGTAAACATTAAGGGCGTAAAGTCGCACGACACCGTTGCAAACGCTCTTACAATTGTTGAAACGCTTGAGCACCGTGCAGGTAAGGACGCAGAAGGCAAAACGGGCGACGGCGTAGGTATTCTGCTTCAGATTTCCCACAAGTTTTTCAAAAAAGCGGCAAAAGAAATAGGCGTCAATCTCCTTTCCGAAAGGGATTATGCCGTTGGTATGTTCTTCTTTCCGCAGAACGAGCTTGCAAGAAATCAGGCTAAAAAGATGTTTGAGATTATTGCAGCCAAAGAAGGTCTTGAGGTTCTCGGCTGGAGAAACGTTCCCTCCGACACAACCGTTATCGGCAAGCGTGCGCTTGACTGTATGCCTGCAATTATGCAGTGCTTTATCAAACGTCCTGTCGGCGTAAAGAAAGGTCTTGACTTTGACCGCAAGCTCTACGTTGCAAGACGAGTTTTTGAACAGAGTAACGAGGATACATACGTTGTTTCTCTTTCAAGCAGAACTATTGTATATAAAGGTATGTTCCTTGTAGGCGATTTAAGAAGATTCTTCCTCGATTTGCAGGATCCCGATTACGAATCGGCTATCGCAATGGTTCATTCACGCTTCTCCACCAACACAAACCCGAGCTGGCAGAGAGCGCATCCTAACAGAATGATTGTTCACAACGGTG
>CAZNUF010000137.1:0-4154 GCA_964576125.1 uncultured Ruminococcus sp.
TAAAGGCTATTGAGGAGCAGTCGGGCGCATTTATCAACCGTGGTGCTTCCGTTTCTTCGCTTGACGAAAACAAGCTTTGGAACGTCACAATGAAGGTTAAGGTCGGCGACAGACTTGAGGGCGGTCAGATTTACGCAACACTCCCCGAAACTCCGATTATCGAGCACAGACTTATGGTACACCCCGAGCTTTCTGGCGTTGTAACAAAGGTTATGCCCGACGGCGACTACAAGCTGTTTGATACGGTAGTTGTAATAAAGGACGACGAGGGCACAGAACACAATCTCACGCTCTGTCAGAAGTGGCCTATCAGAACTTCACGTCCCGTTAAAAATCGTCTTACTTCTTCCGTTCCGCTTATCACAGGACAGCGTGTAATTGACACGCTCTTCCCTATTGCAAAGGGCGGTACAGCCGCAATCCCCGGTGGATTCGGAACCGGTAAGACTATGACGCAGCACCAGCTTGCAAAGTGGTGCGACGCTGACATTATTATTTACGTCGGCTGCGGTGAGCGTGGCAACGAGATGAGTCAGGTTCTTGAGGAATTCTCGGAGCTTATCGACCCGAAGTCACAGCGTCCTATGACCGACAGAACGGTACTTATCGCAAACACCTCGAATATGCCTGTTGCGGCTCGTGAGGCTTCAATCTACACAGGCATCACGCTCGGCGAATACTACAGAGATATGGGTTATCACGTTGCTATGATGGCTGACTCAACCTCACGTTGGGCAGAGGCTCTGCGTGAAATTTCGGGCAGACTTGAAGAAATGCCTGCCGAGGAAGGCTTCCCTGCTTATCTTCCCTCACGTCTTGCAGAGTTCTACGAAAGAGGCGGACGTGCTGACGTATTAAGCGGCGGCGAAGGCTCGGTAACGCTTATCGGCGCAGTTTCTCCGCAAGGCTCTGACTTCTCCGAGCCTGTTACGCAGAACACAAAGCGTTTCACACGCTGTTTCTGGGCGCTCGACAAGTCGCTTGCTTATTCAAGACACTACCCTGCAATCAACTGGATGCAGAGCTACAGCGAATATTTCAACGACCTTGACCCCTGGTTCAAAGAAAACCTCGGCGAGGACTTTGTTGAATACCGCAACAGAATAAGCGCACTTTTGCAGGAAGAAAGCTCGCTTATGGAAATCGTAAAGCTTATCGGCTCGGACGTTCTTCCCGACGACCAGAAGCTTGTAATTGAAACAGCAAGAGTTATCAGAGTAGGATTTTTACAGCAGAACGCCTTTCACGCTGACGATACCTTCGTTCCGCTTGAAAAGCAGAAGCTTATGATGAAAACAATACTTCACCTTTACAAAAAAGCAAAGGAAATCGTTGCAAAGGAAATTCCGCTTTCAAAGGTTCTTAATCTCGGACTGTTTGACAAGCTGACAAAGATGAAGTATGACATTCCGAACAGCAAGCCTGAAATGTTCGACGACTACATCAAGGAAATCGACGAAAAGCTTGCTTCATTACTCAAATAAGGAGGAAACGCACAATGATAATAAATTATGTAGGCGTAAAGGAAATTAACGGCTCGCTTATCGTAATGGACGGCGTTAAGGGCGTTTCCTATGAAGAAATCGTAGACATCCGCCTTGAGAACGGCACTACCCGACAAGGACGTGTTGTTCAGATTGAGGGCGATAGAATTGTTGTTCAGGTTTTTGAGGGCACACGAAGGATCAGCCTTAAAAACACAAGAACTACCCTTACGGGACGTCCTATGGAAATGCCGCTTTCTCCCGAAATTATCGGACGTGTGCTTGACGGTGCAGGCAGACCTATTGACGGACTGGGCGACATTTTCCCCGTAAAACGTGAAAACATCAACGGTACGCCGATTAACCCTGTTTCACGTGTGTACCCGAAGAACTACATCAACACGGGTATCTCGACAATCGACACGCTGATGACGCTTATCAGAGGTCAGAAGCTCCCGATTTTCTCGGGAACAGGTATGTCGCACAACGATTTAGCCGTACAGATTGTACGTCAGGCTAAAATCAGCGGTGCAGACAGCACAAACTTCGGCGTTGTATTTGCCGCAATGGGCGTTCAGAAGGATGTTGCCGAATATTTCAGAAGAAGCTTTGAGGAAAGCGGCGTTCTTTCAAGAGTTGTTATGCTCCTGAACCTTTCAAACGACCCGATTATCGAAAGAACTCTTACCCCGAGATGTGCGCTTACAATTGCAGAATATCTTGCATTTGAGCTTGATATGCACATTCTTGTAATTATGACCGATATGACATCATACGCCGAGGCTCTGCGTGAGTTCTCCTCGTCAAAGGGTGAAATTCCCGGACGTAAGGGCTACCCCGGTTACCTTTATTCAGACCTTGCGTCTCTTTACGAGCGTGCCGGTATGATTAAAGGACATTCGGGTTCGGTTACGCAGATTCCGATTCTCACAATGCCCAACGATGATATTACTCATCCTATCCCCGACCTTACGGGATATATCACAGAGGGTCAGATAGTTCTTGACCGTTCCTTGCAGGGACAGGGACTTTATCCGCCTGTAAGCGTTCTTCCGTCGCTTTCACGTCTTATGAAGGACGGTATCGGCGAGGGTTACACAAGGGGCGACCACCAGTCGCTTGCTAACCAGCTTTTTGCGTCCTATGCAAAGGTTATTGACGCAAGGTCGCTTGCCTCCGTTATCGGCGAAGAGGAGCTTTCCCCCACCGACAAGAAGTACATTGAGTTTGGCAAGCTGTTTGAATCTAAGTTTGTAAATCAGGGCTTTAACGAGAACAGAAGCATTGAACAGAGCCTTGACCTCGGCTGGGAGTTGCTTTCAACACTTCCGAGAGCAGAGCTTGACCGTGTTGACGACGCTATACTTGACAAGTACTACAAAGGCTGAGCCGTAAGGAAAGGAGTACAGGTGTATGGCAGTACAGGCAGTACCCACCAAGGGTAATCTGATGAACACCAAAAAGTCGCTTGCTCTTGCAAAAGTCGGATATGAACTGCTCGACAGAAAGCGCAATATTCTTATTCGTGAGATGATGACGCTGATTGACCACGCAAACGCCATTCAGCAGAAGATTGACAGCGCATACGAGGAAGCATACATTGCGTTGCAGACAGCCAACGTAACAAACGGCTTTTGCGAGGATATTTCAAACTCTATTCCCTACGAGGACAGCTTAAAGCTCGACTCACGAAGCGTAATGGGCGTTGAAATTCCGATTCTCACAATTGAAGAGCGTCAACAGCACGACTTTCTTCACTACGGTTTAAGGACGACAAACTCCGCAATTGACAAGGTTTACAACAAATTTTCGGAGGTTAAGTACCTGACCGTAGAGCTTGCCGAAATTGAAAACAGCGTTTACAGACTTGCCGATTCAATCAAGAAAACGCAGAAGCGTGCAAACGCTCTGAAAAATATTATGATTCCGAAATTTGAAGAAACGGTAAAGTTTATTTCCGATGCACTTGACGAAAAAGACAGAGAGGAATTCAGCCGTCTTAAAGTAATCAAGAAGAAAAAGCAGAAGGACGCCGCTTTCAAAAAGGCAAAGGAAGAAAATCAGGAACAATCGGCTTAAAATTTTATATCGAACACAAAAAACGGACATCGCAATGATGCCCGTTTTTTAACTGATATTATTAATATTACTTCAATCTATAATAACCCTTCGTCTGAATTTTGCTTTTTTAAGGTGTACTGTATATTATTATCATCACACCATTTCTGCAATATTTTAATTTTGAAATCATCTTCATATTTATACCAGTCATCTTTAAGAAGATTATCGTTAATCATAATATGAAAATAATCTTCAAATTCATCATGATTCATTCTTGTAAAAACTTTACTTTTTCTCGGAAAATACTTATTCAGAAACTCGTTCTTCAAATTTCTGTAAGTTAGCGAATCTATATATGGGAGCGCAATAAAAGACGGATTATCATACGCTTCGTCCTCTTCATATTCAATATATATCTTATAATTATTAATATTCAGATAGCCGCAGGAAACGCCACATATATAAGGCACTATCGAATATAAGGAAATATACAAATTTAACGCCTCCTGAAATCATATTATAAATTAATAATCATTATTATTTAATCTTTTTTATTTTTTCTGCTTCTACCGTGCATTTTTTCATCGTGGTTTATTCCCTTTACCTTGA
>CAZNUF010000138.1:0-4127 GCA_964576125.1 uncultured Ruminococcus sp.
GCATTAGATTTTGATGATTTTAATGATCTTAATGATTTTAACCGTGGGAGAATAGGTGGAAGAACATTTCAAACAGAGCCATTTGAAGATACAAGAATAGTACGTGAATTTGCTGCGCCAAGAACTTATATGGACTATGTATGGTATGAAGTCAAATATGTTGGACCATTCCGTACTGGAGCAGTGGTAGGAGAACCATCACAGGCAGATTTAGCACGAAACGAAAGAATAGCTGAAAGGGCATCAAATAACAATTATCGAAATGAAGAGAGTCGCAGGAATAGATGTTGCTGTGACTGCTGTAGAAGATGCAGATAAGGATTAGGTTAGCGATAAAAATACTGAATATTTAATGCCTATTTTAAAAGAAATAAAGCTAGGAGTTTTCCTAGCTTTGGTTAAAGTGAGCTGCTCATTATCAATAATTGTACCACTTTGGATAACGTTATTAAGGAGCTGTAAACTAGATAAAAAGAGTTGTTCTTAAAATAATAAAAAACAATCTGTATTGTTCCATTTTGCTTAGTAGCGTTAGTGAATAAAATATCCTTTTTTACTTTTGAATTGTAAAGATGTCTGATTGATAACAAATAGGGCGTTATCAAGATGGTTCAAACATTCTTCTTAGGTAATCCCTTTACTATACAAAATTACCTATTTTAAATCATGTGATAAAACTCGAAGTAGTTAATGTAGTATGGTTTAGAGCCAAATAAAAGGCACACTTAGTAAACGGTAAATAGTTCGTACCTCGAAAACTAGTAGTTTTTTTGAGACAATTATAGAGAACTTTAATAAACTATTAGTTTTTAGGAGGTGCACTACCATAGATAGAGCTACTTATCAAATGAGACTTAACAACTGGGCTACACTCATTAATGAGTGCAATAACAGCAACATGACTAAAAAGGCATGGTGTATTGCTAATAACATCAACGAAAAGCAATTCTTCTATTGGCAAAGGCGTGTACGAATGCAACTTGCTCAAGAATTAGAGACAACAACATCAACTTTAGCTCCAAAGTTTGTTGAGGTCCCTGTTCCAACAGAAATAAAACCTACCAAAGCAGATCAACCATCTATCCACTTAACTCAGACAAATTCTGATGCTGTTTTGCATATAAAAGATTTTACTTTAGAAATCAACAATTCAATCTCTCCTGAGTTATTAAGTTTGTTAATCGAGGCGATCACTCATGCTTAATGATGCAAAAGGCTTCCATAAAGTTTATCTAGCATGTGGTCATACGGACCTTAGACTTGGGATTGATGGATTATCTTGTCTTATACAAGAACAGTTTCAGCTAGATCCATTTGCCCCTCATACACTTTTTATGTTTTGTGGTAGAAGATCTGATCGAATTAAATGTTTATTATGGGAAGAAGATGGCTTTTTACTCCTTTATAAACGGTTAGAGGCTGGACGTTTTCAATGGCCAAGAACCGAAAGCGACGTATTAAGTATTACACCTGAGCAGTATCAATGGCTCATGCAAGGATTAACTATTGAACAGAAAAAAGCTATTCCCAAAGTCACACCCTCAAGATCATTATAAGTTTTGTGCAATATAGAGAAATTTATTTTTTACTTTTTATGCTCTCTTTTAGTCTTTCACAGGTTATCCACTCTTTTTGAACATCATATCTTTAATAGCTAGTATTCATTTAGAGTATTCAAGGTATTCAGTGGATAACCTTTCTAAAAAATCTATCTGATCTATTTTTTTAACAAACACCATTCTACTTTTCCACATGTCAAAATGCCCAATCCTAAGAAAATGCCAATTCGTCATTCTCTTCGATTTATTATATAATATTCTCATCAAAATATAGGAGTTTGTTATGAATAAAAAATATACATCAGAAGAGCTAAAAGGTTTAAGTAAAGAAGCACTTATTGTTCTCTTTTTATCTATGCAAGATCAGCTTGAACAACTTAATAATAGTATGCAACTTCTTATTGAACAACTCTCAATCGCTAACGGAAAGCGTTTTGGACGTTCTTCAGAAAAGCTAGAACCTTATGAAAATCAGATTGCATTAAAGGAATGCTTTAATGAGGCAGAAGTTACTATCGAGGGCAAAGAAGTCGTTGAGCCTGAACTAGAAGCTGTTTGTTCTTATAAAAGAAAGAAAACTAAAGGCAAGAGAGAGGAAGACCTTAAAAATATACCCGTTGACGTTATTTCACATAAGCTAACAGATGAACAACTTACACAAATCTTTGGTAAAAACAACTGGAAGGAACTTCCTGAAGAAGTATACAAACGTCTTACCTTTCATCCAGCTGTTTTTAAAGTTGAAGAACATCATGTGTCTGTTTATGCTGGAAAAGATAATGAAACAATCGTGCGTGCTGATCGACCAGCAGATCTTTTACGTAACAGTATTGTTACGCCATCATTAGCTGCAGCCATCATGAATGCAAAGTACGTCAATGCCATTCCACTTTATCGTTTGGAACAAGAATTTAAACGTGCTGAAGTAAATATCTCTAGACAAGTAATGGCTAACTGGGTGATACGTTGTGCTGAAAGATACTTATCATTGGTATGGGATCGCTTGCATCAAGAATTATATAAAGCACCAGTGATTCAGGCAGATGAAACGCCTGTGCTTGTTAATAAAGATGGACGTTCTGCAGGGGCAAAGAGCTATATGTGGGTCTATCGTACAGGTAAAATGTATGATGCACCACCGATTGTATTATATGAGTACCAAAAAACGCGTAATCAGAGTCACCCTAGAGAATTTTTAAAAAACTATAGTGGTGTCTGCGTAACAGATGGCTATCAAGTTTATCATGCACTTGAAAAAGAACTAAAGGATTTAAAGATAGCTGGTTGTTGGGCTCATTGTAGACGTAGGTTTGCAGATGTTGTAAAAGCATTAGGCAAGGAAAAAGCCAAGAATACGCTAGCTTATGCAGCTCTGAAACAGATCGGTGCAATCTATAAGATAGAAGAAGAACTTAAAGAACTTACTCCTGAAGAAAGAGTTTATAGGCGTCAGCTTAGTGTAAAACCACTAGTAGATGCTTTCTTTGAATGGGTAAAAGTGAATCAGCATAAAGTACCTCAAAAGTCTGAAACAGGAAAAGGATTTACCTACTGTATGAATCAGGAACAATATCTCAGAGTCTTTTTAGAAAATGGCAGTGTACCAGCGGATAATAATGCTGCAGAGCAATCCATCCGAAGCTTCTGCATAGGCAAAGCTAACTGGCATTTAATCGACACAATAAATGGTGCCAAAGCTAGTGCAATCATCTACAGTATTGCAGAAACAGCCAAAGCTAATCATTTAAAACCATACCATTACTTTGAGTATCTATTGATTGAGTTATCAAAACATCAAGATGATACAAAGCTAGATTTTATAGAAGAATTATTACCATGGTCAAAAACATTACCGAAAGAATGCTTAAAAATAGAACATTAAGAAATGCCACCCAGAGCGGGTGGCATTTTTAGGCTATAGTACGTATGGTTGATCGTTTACCACACTTATATATGAACTGCCCCCAAAAAGTTAGACATATTTAATTACGTAACTATGGGCATGGTATGATAAAGTAGACACAAAGTTAAGATAAAATAGTGAAAGGTGGTCTACTTATGAGAAGAAGTTATGATAAACAGTTTAAAATTGCTGCAGTGAAATTAGTTCTTGAAGATGATATGTCTGTTTCCCATGCAGCTCGAGAACTATCTATTCATTACAATTCTTTGTATCGCTGGATAAATGAATATGAAGAGTATGGAGAAAGTGCATTCCCAGGTCATGGGACCGCACTTTATTCATGTCAGTATGAAATAAAGAAATTAAAACAGGAGAATTTAGAACTAAAGAAGGAACTTGAACTACTAAAAAAATACCAGGCCTTCTTGAAGCAAAGGAACAAGTAAGATTTCAGTATCTGAAAGAAAATCAAGGAAAATATAACATCAAGAAGGCGTGCAAAACACTAAATGTATCAAGAGCTGGCTACTATAAATATTTACATCGTAAACCTTCTAAACGTGATATTGAAAATGAGGTTTTAAAAGAAGAGATTATCCGAGTTTTTGAAGAGCATAAAGGACGTTATGGCTCAATTAGAATATCTAAAGTTTTAAGTGTTAAAG
>CAZNUF010000139.1:0-4109 GCA_964576125.1 uncultured Ruminococcus sp.
ATAGGCGGTGTAGGAAAGCGAGTTCGGTGCGGAAGTCAGCTTCCATACTTCCTGGACCACTTTCCGCACCTGATATTTCTCTGCCTTTACCTGCGAATAGACAAGCAGTGTCATGAGGTCATTCAGGCAGAATGATACGCTTTCCACATTCATGTTTGACATGATGTCAAGGAACAGTTCAGCCATTTCTATCTCCAGACGGTTGCGGTTGCTCCGGATGATTTTCTGCAGGGCTGCCGTATGTGTCAGCTTCGGATTGAACCACATACGGCTTTCCTTTTCCGTTGAAAGCTCCCTTTGCGTCAGGAAGAACAGGAAGGCAGGGATTTCCTCTTTCAGCTTTTGCAGGAAATTCGTGTCATCGTTCTGCAGCGGATTTATCTTCCTTACCCAGTATCGTGTTTCCCCTGCGTCTATGATAACAGGCAGATACTCGTTGTTTGAACACAATACGAACTTGGCGAAGAAGGCTATTTCCGTGCGGTCTTTCCCTTTGGCTTCCACCTTGTAATTGAAAGTGGTGCTCAGATTCTTCAACCGCTCGCTGTCCTCCCTGCGGTTGAGCAGCACCTCGTCCACGACAATGAGCAGCTTTCCGGCCCAGTCGGAATTGAACTGGCTCCGGAAATCCTCATTGGTGTTGAATGTCACGTTATCCCCGAATACGGCTTTCAGGAAATTAAGGAACGTACTCTTGCCCGTGTTCCTCTCTTCCGATACCAGCAGGAGTATGGGAAGTTTCTGCAACGGCTGCAGGAACAGCAGTTGCAGATAGTCCAGTCCCAGATTGTACTGCTCACCGAAAATGTGTAGCACCAGAGAACGTATGTTCGGGAAATCTCCTATCTGCGGAGTATGCTCTATCGGTTCGTACAGATTCAGGAAACCGTCAATCTCTTTCCGGTAGTTCAGATGGTCGGGAACGGTACAGAAGCCGTCATACTTCGGGACGGTCGCAAGATAGTTTTTCCCGTAGTCCTGCCTGAGTGTGCTGTTGTTCCATATCACACGTCTTTTCTCATACCCTCCGCTGGCGCAGGGCTGGTTTACGACCTTGTACAGTGTCGTTCCCACACGCATGTATTCTTCCTCTTTCATAGGCTCAGATTGAAGGATTGCGTTCACCCAGGATTTTCTGTATGTCCGACTGTCGGTATCTGACCTTGTTCCCCACCTTTACGGGTTTCAGATAGTTCTTCTTTGCCCAGTGCCAAAGGGTGGTGTCGCACACGTCGCACATTTTCTTCACTTCCTCCTTTGTGAGGTACTTTTCCTTTCTCGCTTCCGCAATGGCGGTGGAGAGTTCATGCTTGGCACGGCTTATCAGCTGGTTTGAAAACATGAGCAGGTCTTCGCCTGTCACTTCCAGTTTGATGTTGCCGTTTCCGCTTTGGATAATTGCCATCAGGTCTGTCATAGGCTTGTTGAAACTGCCGGTTGTAAGACTTCCCGTTTCGGCAGTATAATAAACGAAAAGCCACTACCCCGATTAGGATAGTGGCACAAATATATAACGAAAAATAATCGTAAATCAATGGATTTCAATGCGTTAAATTCGTAAAATCCAAAAACGAATTAAACGAATTTCAAGCGGATAGATAAGCCTTCAATTCCTCTATGGCAACATGGTCTTCCCCGATGTCCTTTATCAGTTTTTTGCTGCCTCCGAAAGGTGTGGTAAGGTTCCTGTACGCTTTCTGTATTCCCCTTTCGTGTACGATGCTGAGGTCTGTGTATTGCTGTTGCAGTGCGTTCCGGAAAGTCTTTATGGGACAAGGTCGCATGAAGCGGTATTCCACCAGTGCGATGTACAGCCGTGCGATGTCCGTTTCGGTCGTATGCGTTTTCAGCCTTGTTCCGATTCTTTCCAGAATGACATCCCTGTTCTCTATCAGCAGCTCCGGCAGGGTACGTGTGTCGGCTTTTCGTCCGGCACTCTTGGGCTGTCCCTGCTGCAGGCTGTCCGTATCTTCCGTTTCGGTTTCTTCAATGTCTTCTTCATCCTCAATAGACCATTCCACGAGGTTGTTTTCCTCAATGGCTTTCTGCTGCTTTCTGAAAGCCACCCAGTCCTCTTTGGTTCTCATGCCGCTGCTGATGCTCTTCTTGATGATGAACCTGACCATGTAGGAAACAAGCCATTTGTATAGTCCGGTAATACCTTTTCTTTTGGCCAGTTCCTCTCCCTGTTCCACCATGCACTCATAGCTCCGTCCGTAGTACAGCCATGCGAGCATGGCAGGTATGATGCTCCGCCTCTTTGAATGGTGGAACTCGTTTACAATCTTTTGGGCAAGGTCAGAATCCAGAAGCACATTCTCCAGTTCCTCGAAATCGGAGATTTTGTCGTCTCCGATCCGTCTGCGTGTGGCTTCCTTGTATCTCGGTACCAAGGTTGTGGCAACCTTGAAAACCTTAACGAATCCCTTGAACTCCTTGTCGTTCATTTCCTCCACGAAAGCCGCATATTCATCGGGGTGGCTGTCAAGCCACTCCCTTATCAGTCTTTTGAAATTGTCATATTCCTGTTGTCCCATATAGGTTTAGTCTAAAAGTTTAACGAGGTCTTTCTTCATCTCTTCGTCAATATCCCTGTACCGTCTGAAAGCCTTGCTGCCTTCCTTGTGTCCCGACAGTGCCGAAACAAGATTCGGGTCTTTCACCTTCTTATAAATATTGCCGATGAAGGTGCGTCTTGCAAGGTGGCTGCTTGCCACTTCATAAAGCGGTTTTTTGACTTCATCACGTGTCAACGGGTCTAAGATAGTGACAATCCTGTCCACTCCTGAAAGTTTGAATATCTTTTTTATTGCCTCATTATATTTCTGTTCGGAAATAAACGGCAGAAGTTTTCCCTCATGGTCTTTATACCGTTCGAGAATTTCCTTTGCCTTGTCGTTCAACGGAACACGTACCGTTACAGGATTGCCCTCTTTGGTTTTCTTCGGTATGTATTCAATGGCTTCATTTACCACGTTCAGTTTGGTCATTCTGTACAGGTCGCTTACTCTGCATCCTATAAGTGTCTGGAAAATGAAGATGTCTCTCTGTATCTCCAGCTGTGGGGTAGCTGACAGGTCAGCATTGAAAATCCTGTCCCTTTCTTCAAGGTTGATATAAACAGGAGTTCCGTATTTGCATTCCTCTATCGGAAACTTGTCAAACGGTCTGTTGGAGGTCAGCTTGTTGTCGAAACACCACAGAAAGAATGTGCGTATTCTTGAAAAGCAGTCTATCAGAGTGTTTTTTCCACGTGGTTGCGGAGTTCTCTTTTCTGGAATGGCTTCATAAATGCTCGGGTACAATTCATAATATTGGTATTCGTTCTCGAAGAAGTCCCACATGTCCCGAAGCGTTTCAGGTGTGACGGTATCAACATCAAGAACAAAGCCTTTTTGCCCTCTTTGGGTTTCCCGTACATACAGTTCATAACGCAATAAGGCTCTTTTTACCACCCTGAAATTCTTTTTCCTAACTTCCGATAACGGATGCTTTCCCAGAAAGCTGTCAAACAGCTCTCCGAAAGTCGGCTTGATGACAATCTCTTCCGGTGTGAAATACTTTTCAGGATGATAATATCTGTCTAAGGTCAGTTTCAGCCATTCTTTATCAACGGATTCTTTTTCCGTATGAAAGGATTTTTCCACATAGGTTTTCAGCTTTCGTATCTCTTCATTTATACCAGTCCTTAAATCTTCGTTGCAGACAGCTTTTGTTTTTACACACTCTGCTTTGTCATCCCACAGGTTGGGATTGATTGAAAGCTGGGTAGGAGCAACAGAATCAAGCTGTCTTCCATTTCTCAGACGTATATAAATAGTTGCGGTTGATTCAGTATCATACCGTTTTGCCGCTTTTTTAATGATGAAAGTTACTTTCATAGGCTTACAGGTTAAATATCTATCTGGATGCAAATATAGATATTTTCCCCACATTTTCCCCACATCTGCTAAATAATTTGCAATCGGATTAATTCGGATTAAAATTTAATATAATTGTAAATGATTGATATATAGTTATATTGCTGTGTTTTTCTGCGTTTTTCTGCGTTTTTCTTTTTACCCACATTTTCCCCACTTTAATTATTTCAAATGCGGGTCTGGGTACAA
>CAZNUF010000140.1:0-4105 GCA_964576125.1 uncultured Ruminococcus sp.
GCAAACTCATCAACGTCACCTACTGAATACGAAGCCGCTTTGCTGTCTTCATAAGCGTCAACGTCGGGTGCAAGTGTTGTAGTAGGCACGATAAGTGCAACTGCTGCCAGAGCAAGTGCAAATGTAACAGATAAAACCTTTACCTTTTTTCCTGATTTTGGCTTTGAGGTTTTAGAAACCTTATTATCCGATTTGCTGTCGTTTCCGTAATGCTTTAATTTTGTCGCTCTCAAAAATTTATCCTCCCTGTGATTTCCGTACTCAAAATAATTAAAGATTTAAAAATTAAAAAAATCAATTGATTATCAGGAGTACTACGTCCTTTAGTCGTTAAAATTTTATCAAACACACAATTTCAACTGTATTAAAACATAAAAAAAATCAAATTGCAAGTCCTTGCCTTGATTTTACTTGTAACTTTTGTAATAAAATTGTAATAAGGTGTCCGTTTAATTTCTTAAAGAAATTATAAGTTGTGCAATATTAACATATTCAGCAGGTTTTATTCGTTTATTTTGCCGCATGGATAGAAAGTGAATTTTTTTAATTTTTTTGATGAAAACGCCGTTTTTTCTGCCTTTTTACAGGGTTGGGAGTTTTGCAGGAAATTATGATTGTATCCTCTCCGATAAGCTGAATTTTCTCCCAGGGAATAATATAATCTTCGCATTTTCCGAACAAACCAAAGAAACTCATTCGACCAAATATTACAAAAGATACAATACATGCCGTTTTTGTATCCACTATAACATCGTCGACAAATCCAAGCCTTGTGCCGTCACAGGCACTTATAACTTCTTTATGACGTAAATCGGCAAATCGACAGTTCATTAAAGTCACTCCTCTTAAAAGTCGCTCCTCTTTATAATATATATGTTTATAATAACAATTGTATTCGTTGACTTTTATGAGTTGATTTGATAAAATATATTTGAATTTATTTGCATATATATCACATACTTATTTAGGAGATGTAAATATGGACTATGTTTTTATGACAGACGCATCGTGCGATTTAACACAAAAGCAGGTTAGTGAAATCGGTGTTGAAGTTCTTCCTATGGAATTTCAGATGGAAGGAAAGTGCTATCTCCACTACACCGACGCAAGAATGATGAGCCTTGATGAATTTTACGACAAAATCAAAAAAGGTGTTGACTCCAAAACCTCACAGATTAACTACAACAGCTTTACAAATTATTTTGAAGCGTATCTTAAAGCAGGCAAAGACATTCTTTACACCGGTATCTCTACAGGATTAAGCGGAACATACAACACCTGTCTTATGGCTGTTAAGGACTTAAAGGAAAAATATCCCGACAGAAAGATTATTGCAATTGACTCACTTTGCGACTCGGCAGGTCTTGGATTACTCGTATATCTTGCAGGCAAAAAGTATGCTGCAGGTGCAACAATTGAAGAGCTTACCAAATATATTGAAGAAACAAGACTTAAATTATGTCATTGGTTTGTTGTTGATGACCTTGACCAGCTTAAGCGAGGCGGAAGAATTTCAGCCGTAACCGCTACATTCGGCAAAGCTTTGCAGATAAAGCCGTTAATCAGCGTTGATGACGGCGGTCATCTTGTAAACGTAGGAAAAATCAGAGGCAAAAGCAATATTATTCCTACGCTTGTCAAGCATTTTGAACGTGACGGAGAGGATAGCAAGAACAACATCGTCTTTGTCGCCCACGCTGACAACAAAGAGGGCGCTCTTGAACTGAAGAAAGCAATCAAGGGTATGTGCAAGGAAGTTCAGATTTGTGACATCGGTCCTGTTATCGGTTCTCACGTTGGTTCAGGTATGCTCGCAATTATTTTCCTCGGTAAAAGAAATCTTAAATCATAATAATAACCATATATGTAAAGCCGACTCGATTGAGCCGGCTTTTTTTAGTCCTTGGTGTAGTAGAAAAGACACATTATACTTACACCTATAAAAGCTCCGATGAACATTCCGATTATAATTCCCAACAACATAATTTTACCTCCTGTACATATTTTGACATTTATTATTTTGCATCTGTGCAATAATTTATTAGGGGTGAAAACAATGAGAACTGTTTATATTGACGTATTGATTACGGTGAATATCTTCATTGATTTCTTCATAATTCTCTGTACAAAGAAGTTTCTTCATCTCGGAACATCATTCCGCAGGATGATTTTAGGAAGCCTACTGGGCGGAGTTTTCAGCCTTGCCGCCCTTCTCCCTGAACTTCCGTTCGGAATAAACATCGTCTTTGATATAGCTTCTGCCGCAGTAATTGTCTTTTCGGTATTTGGCAAATGCAGTTTAAAAAACTATATTAAACGGGTGGCGGTATACTTCTTTATTTCCTTTTCATTTTGCGGAATTATGATTTTCATCTATACGGCGTTTAAACCTAAAGGGCTGGAAATATACAACGACACCGTTTACTTTAATATTTCCCCCGTTGTTCTTATTATTCTTACTCTTGCCTGCTATTATATTCTCAAACTTATAAAAAGGTTGACGAAAGGTGTATGCGGAGGTGGTATTTGTAATGTTGAAATTAATTTATCGGAAAAATCTGCTGTATTCAGTGCAAGGATTGACAGCGGATGTAATGTTAAAGAGCCTTTTTCGAGCAATTACGTAATTATTGCAGAAGAAGATGTACTTGACGGTTGTGTGCCTGATGACGAAAGCACAAGGATAATTCCGTTTTGCAGTCTCGGAGGTGACGGCATAATAAAGGGCTTTAAGCCAGACAAAATCAAAATTAACGGAGTTGAAATCAATGACGTTTATATAGGTATATGCAAAAATGTTATCAAAGGTGACATACGGGCGTTGATACCGTATGAAATTTCGAAAAATATTGAATGAGAGGTCAGCAATGCTTATACATAATATAATTTTCAGAATAAAAATGTTGTTTATGTCCGAGAACGAAGTGTTCTATATCAACGGAAACGAAACGCTCCCTCCTCCGCTCACCAAAGACGAGGAGCTTGCAGTAATGCAAAAAATTATGGACGGAGATGATAAAGCAAGGGAACCGCTTATCGTCCATAACCTAAGGCTTGTTGTCTATATCGCAAAAAAGTTTGAGTCACCGAGTGCCGGTGCAGAGGATTTGATTTCAATCGGCACAATCGGACTTATCAAGGCGGTCAACACATTTTCGCCAGAAAAGAATATTAAGCTTGCCACCTACGCTTCAAGGTGCATTGAAAATGAAATCCTTATGTTTCTGCGAAAATCATCACAGCTTAAAAATGAAATTTCAATTGACGAGCCGCTGAACACCGACTGGGACGGAAACGAGCTTTTGCTTTGTGACATTCTCGGAAGCGAACCTGATACCGTAAATATCAACATTGAAAACGAGCTTGAAAGAAAGCTTGTACTCAACGCAGTTTCCAATCTCAGCAAACGTGAATGTCTTATAATGGAGCTACGATTCGGACTCAACGGAAAGAAGGAGCATACGCAAAAGCAGGTGGCTGATAAGCTGGGAATTTCTCAATCGTACATTTCACGGCTTGAGAAGAAAATTATACGACAGCTAAGATGTGAGCTTGAAAAAGCAGTATAAAAAACTAAGCAGTATAAAAAACTAAATAGAATATTAATATAGGTTTAAGCCTCGCAAATGATATGCGAGGCTTAAATACTGTAAATTATTCAGTTTTGCACGTTTACACAAGCTCATCTGACGGCTTTGTAGCATTTGTTGCATTTTGTGAGTTGTTGTTTGAAGTGTTATTCGAGCTGTTATTCGAATTGTTCTTTGTATTATCCTGCTCGTTATTTTTTGTTTCGTTTTCATTACCGATAACTCCGTCACGATCTGTCACCGAACCGCCGGCAATATCGCTTGCGGCTGAACCTGCTCCGCTTGCAATATCGGATGCTGCATTACCTACACCCGAAGCGGCGTCTGACGCAGCATTTCCCATTCCGCAGCCGACAAATGATAAAACAAGAATTGCCGCTGCTGAGATTAATAAAATTAGTTTTTTCATAGCAATCATCCTTATATAAAAATGGTGCCGTTGATACGACACCATTATTATTTACTGCATAAAGCAATTTATACAAAATTTACTTTTGATTTTTCACAACAACGTG
>CAZNUF010000141.1:0-1048 GCA_964576125.1 uncultured Ruminococcus sp.
AGCTCGTCAACACTCATATTATATAACGAGCTTAATTTTACCAGAATTTCTGCCGAGGGCATAGTCTCGTCATTTTCAAATGCGTTAATAGCTTCTTCTTTTATCCCAAGCTGATTAGCAATCGCAATTTGCGAAAGTCCGTTTTCCTCACGAAGTTGTTTTAGTCGTTGTCCGAAACTCATATTTTCACCCTTTTTTCAATACTTTTTATATATTTTATATATTAATAATAACATATTTTTGAAGTATTGTCTACTATTATTAGACTGTTTTATAAAATTTAAAATTCTTGACAAAGCGTTATATTTGAGATAAAATATATCTGTTATAAATAAAATGTCTTCGTAGCTCAGCCGGATAGAGCGTTCGCCTCCTAAGCGAAAGGCCGTGGGTTCGAATCCCGCCGAGGACGCCAGTCGAGTGCCTGAAACGCAGAATAGCGTATCGGGCACTCGTATTTTTCAAATACAATCAATCATCAAAAAACGGACAGGTGTTGCCTGTCCGTTTTGTGCTTTTGATAAATTCTATTACCAAGTACGTGAGTTGAGTTCTCTGAACTGTGCAACTGTCGGAACGTGCGAGTTCATACCGCCGTCAACATTGACAATCTGACCTGTTACGTAGGCGCTCTCGTCAGATGCGAGGTATACGCACATATGACCGATGTCCTCGGGGCAGCCGTAGCGGTTAACCATAATATTGCTTACGAAAATATCCTTTAACGGCTGGGGAACATAAGCCTCGTTTTCGGGAGTAACAATCAAACCGGGACGAACGCAGTTGCAACGGATGTTGTTCTTGCCGTACTGCAATGCTGTTGCCTGTGTAAGCAAGTCAACGCCTGCCTTTGCGCACGCATAAGCTGTTGAGCCAAGGTCGCCGCCGCAGGAAGCCATTGAACCGATATTAACGATTGAACCGCCGTTTTCATTCTTCTGCAAGTACGGCAGAGCGCACTTTGTTGCATAGAAAGTACCACGCATATCGCTCTCGAAAATTTTATCCCACATTTCAATTGTAAGCTCGTCAATACGACCGTCCTTTA
>CAZNUF010000141.1:1058-4091 GCA_964576125.1 uncultured Ruminococcus sp.
AACATTAGCCGCATTGTTTACAAGAATGTCGAGCTTGCCGTATTTTTCAACTGTGTCGGCAAAGAGCTTTTCGATGCTTTCAGTATCGGTGATGTCCATAAAATGGTACCAAGCTTCTCCGCCTTCTTCGGCAATGCGGTCAACTACAGCCTGACCTTTTGCCTCACGACGACCGCAAATAACTACCTTTGCGCCCTCAGAAGCAAATAATCTTGCAATACCGATGCCGATACCGCTGGTTGAACCTGTAACAATTGCAACCTTATCTTTTAATCTGTTCATTTTCAAACACTCCTAACAAATTTAATACAATAACAAGAATTTTCATTCTTTTTTTATTATAAATCAATAAAACAAAATGTCAAGTGTTTTTAAACATTTATACATAATTGTACATAAATTGTGAACGGTTATTAAATTGAAATTATAGGAAAATGTATTTTAGAATAAACAAAACTGCAAGCACATACATTACGGGGCTAATTTCCTTACCCTTTTTGCATATGAGGTTGATAACAACATAGGAAATAACGCCTATTGAAATACCCTCTGAAATTGAGTAGAACAAGGGCATTGCAAGCACACAGAGATATGCAGGAATCGCAGAAACAAAGTTCTTTTCATCAAACTTAATCTTTGTGATGTTGCTGAACATAAGGAAACCTACGATAATAAGTGCAGGAGCAGTTGCAAATGACGGAACTGCCGTAAATACAGGAGCAAAGAACATTGAAATGAGGAACAGGAACGCTGTTGTCATAGCGGTAAGTCCTGTTCTTCCTCCCTCTGCAACGCCTGCCGAGGATTCTACATAAGTTGTTGTTGTTGATGTGCCGAGCACTGCGCCTGCTGTTGTGGCAACAGCGTCTGCAAGAAGTGCAGGCCTGATTTTGGGAAGTCTGCCGTTTTTATCAAGCATACCTGCCTTTGAGCTTACGCCGATAAGTGTTCCGAGTGTATCGAACATATCAACAAACAGGAACGAGAAAATAACAATGATGAAATTAACAATTCCCACACTGCCTAAATCCACATTAAAGCACTGACCGAAGGTTTCGCCCAGCTTTGTAAAGTCAGTCATTGCAAACGTAGGAATAAGCGAATAATATCCTGCGTCGGGTGTCGGAACATAAATACCGGTAAGCTGGCAGATAATGCCGAGAATCCACGTTGCAAGTATTCCGATTAAGATTGAGCCTTTAACCTTCTTGATGTAAAGAATTGCAATAAGAAACGTACCGATTATTGCGAGCAATGCAGAAATACCCGAAGTGGTAAAATTATCGGTAAAGCTTACAATTGAAACAAGAGTTGATTCGTTGTTTACCGTTATACCGGCATTCTGAAGTCCGATAAATGCGATAAACAAGCCGATACCGACTGAAACTGCGTGCTTGAGCGACAGAGGAATTGCGTTAAAAATAGCTTCTCTTACATTGGTAAGCGACAGCAGAATAAAGATGATACCTTCGATAAATACGGCAAGCAATGCCACCTGCCAGCTGTAGCCAAAGCCCTGTACAACGGTGTATGTGAAATATGCGTTAAGTCCCATACCTGCCGAAAGTGCAAACGGCATATTTGCCATAAGAGCCATACAGGCTGTGCCTATAAACGACGCTATACAGGTTGCAAGCAAAACGGCTGTTGAGTCCATTCCCGATGCTCCGAGAATGCTCGGATTAACCGCAAGGATATAAGCCATTGTCATAAACGTAGTAATACCTGCGGTAATTTCAGTTCTTACATTTGTGTTGTTTTCCTTTAGTTTGAATACTTTTTCAAGCATTTTTATTCCACTCTTTCATCATATTCTGCTATGTAAGGAAGATTTCGGTAATATTCTCCGCAATCCAGACCATAGCCGATTACAAAATAATCAGGAATTGTAAACAAAGAAATATCAGCTTTCAAGTCAATAACTCGTCTGGACGGCTTGTCAAGCAAGGTTACAATTTGAAATGACAAAGGATTTCTCGACTTGAGAAGGTCTGCAACATATTTGAGCGTTCTTCCGGTGTCGATAATGTCCTCAACAATAATAACGTGATAGTTGCTAATATCACGGTCAAGGTCCATTGTGATTTTCACCTCACCCGAGGAAACTGTGCCTGAAAAGTAGCTTTTTGCGCACATAAAGGCAATTTCACAGGGAACGGTTATTGCCCTGCACAAATCAGCCAGAAACACAAAGGAGCCTTTCAGTATACTGACAAGCAGGAACGGACGTCCGTCATATGAATCGCTTATTTGTTTACCGACCTTTTGAATCTCACTGTTTATTTGTTCCTCCGTAATAATTATTCGCTTGATTTTGCTTTGAAATTCCTCAATATTTTTTTCGCCCTTCATCTTCAACACCCTTTTAAAAAATAATAAATTAATTATACCACATTTTTCGTTACTTTCAACTATTTTAACACAAATAAAAAAGAATATTTATTTTAATTACTAATTATTTCCTGTAACAAGAAATACAGTAGCCGAAAAAAAAATTGAAGAAAACAGTAAAATGTTCTCTTCAATTCATTTTTATTATGAAAGCAAGCCGTACTTTGTTTTTACCCTGTCCAGCTTTTCGAGCATCGGCTCTGCACCGAAGAACAGAAACGCAACCGTTGAAAGTCCGTGAACTATGTCAAACGGAAATCCGAGTGACAGGTAGGTTATTATCGTTTCAAAATTCATAGGTGCGTGAGCCAATACGGCAGTGGAAATGTTCATTATCACGCCGTAAATCACAACGGTTACGACAAAGCCGAACACACAAAGCGGTATTCTGCTGCGGCTTAAAAGTCCCTTTCGGAACAGCAATCCAGCTAAAAATCCGATTAATCCTGCGGCAAACATTTGCCAGGGAGTCCAAGGTCCCTGCCCAAACATTATGTTTGACAACAGCATTGTGAGCGAGCCTACTAAAAATCCGCTTTCTCCGCCGAAAGCTATTCCCGAAATTATCACAATTGCAACAACAGGCTTGAACTGCGGAAGAAAGTAAAACGCCGTTCTTCCGACAACCGCAATTGCGCACAA
>CAZNUF010000142.1:0-4082 GCA_964576125.1 uncultured Ruminococcus sp.
AGATTTTCCATAAAGGCTCGGACATCAGCGGAATTGTTGTTGCCGAAATCAAGTCTGTTGAAAATCACCCCGACTCAAAGAAGCTGCATCTTTTAAAGGTTGACGCAGGCAACGGCGACCTTACCGACGTTGTATGCGGTGCGCCTAACGTCAGAGTAGGTATGAAAACAGCATTTGCACAGGTCGGTGCAAAAATCGGCGATATTACAATTGCACCCCGCCCCCTTGCAGGCTTTACTTCTTACGGTATGTGCTGCAGTGAGGCTGAAATCGGAATTTCAGACGACAATTCGGGAATTATGGACATTACCGACGACGTCGCAAACGGCACCGACATCAAGGACGTTTACGAGGTTGACGATATTGTATTTGAGGTTGACAATAAATCTCTCACAAACCGTCCCGACCTTTGGGGACACTACGGCATTGCAAGAGAGTTTGCCGCACTTGCAGGCAGAGAGCTTAAGCCGCTTGACGTTGACGATTTAAAGGTTTATGAGGAGCTTAAAAAGGTTGATATGAAAATTGAGGACGACCTCTGTCAGCGTTACAGCTGTTTGCAGGTTGAGAATATCAAGAGAAACGTAAGCCCCGTAAATATGAGAATAAGGCTCTTTTACTGCGGTATGAGAGGAATCAACTTCCTTGCCGATTTAACAAACTACCTTATGCTTGAAATGGGACAGCCTATGCACGCATTCGACTCACGCAAGGTTGAAAAAATCAGAATCAAGCGTTTTGACAAGCCGTTTGTTTTCCGCACACTTGACGGTGTTGACCGCAACATTGACGAGAACACGCTGATGATTTGCAACGATGATACACCTGTTGCAATCGCAGGCATTATGGGCGGTCTTGACTCTGAAATCGTTGACGATACTACTACTCTTACGCTTGAATCGGCTACATTTAACGCTGTTTCAATCCGTAAATCCACCGTTCGTCTTGCTCACCGCACCGACGCTTCAATGCGTTACGAAAAGTGCCTTGACCCCGAAATGACTGACGTTGCAATCGCAAGATTTTTATATCTTCTCAAAAAGTACGACAGCGATGTTAAGGTTGTATCTTCACTTACCGACGAGTACGCTTTCCGTTATGATACCGTTACTCTTGACTTCGATAAGAAATTCGTTGACCGCTACACGGGAATTGAAATCGACAACGACACAATTGTTAAAACACTCACAAGCCTCGGCTTTAAGGTAACGCTTGACAACGACAATTTCACAGTTGTTGTTCCGTCGTGGAGAGCCACAAAGGACGTTACACTCAAGGCTGACATAATTGAGGAAATCACAAGAATTTACGGCTACGATAACTTTGAAATCAACACCACACGTTCTCCCCTCTACCCCGTCAGAGTTGACGCTGTCAAGAGCAATGAGGACAAAATCAAGGACATTCTTGTAAAGAAATACAATCTTCACGAGCTTCATTCGTATGTATGGGCGTATAATGACGAGCTGAAAGCACTTAATATTCCTGTAGAGAATAATGTTAAGCTTGCAAACGCAACAAACCCCAACATTGAAACAATCAGAAATTCAATCATTCCCACACAGCTTTGTCAGGTTAAGACAAACGCATCCTACGCTCCCGACTTCGGCATTTTCGAAATCGGACGTGTTGTAAACGGCGTTGACGAAAACAACCTCTGCGTTGAAAGCAAAAAGCTTGCCGTTACGCTTTTCAGCAAGACAAAGGATGTTAAAACACTCTACTTTGAGTTGAGAGATATGCTCGCAGTAATCACAAGCGACTTAAAGCACGAAACACTTTCATTCAAAAAGGCAGAGCCAAAGCACAGCTATGAACACCCTGTAAACCTCAACACAGTTATGATTGGCGACAGGGAAATCGGCACAATCGGAATTGTTCACCCTGTTGTCGGCAAGAAGATTGACAAAAAGGCCGGCATTGTCTTTGCCGAGATTGATATGAGCGAGTTTACCGAGGCTGAAAATGCGGCAATCGTTTACGAAGAGCCGTCAAAGTTCCCACCGATTGATTACGATATAAGCCTTGAAATTCCGAGCGGCGTATTCTACTCCGACCTTGCAGAAAGCTGGGAAAACGAAGGCTGTGCAATTCTTAAAAATACAAAGATTGTTGACACCTACGACACAGATACTGTTCACAGCATAACCGTAAGATTTGAGTTCTCATCAAATGAGAGAACACTCTCCTCAAACGAGGTTCAGGAGATTATCGACAAGGTTATTGCAAATCTTGAAAAGCTCGGTGTAAAGTTGAGAAACGCTTAAACATCTCAAACAGAGCAGTTTTCTATAAATTAAAAGTGACAAACAAGGGACGGTAAAACGCCCCTTGTTCTTTTTCCAAAAATAAAACTGTACTTTATTTTCTTTTTATTAAAAATGCTTGAAATTTGTTTTGGAATATATTATAATAGACGAATAGGAGGTGTTTCAGTATGTTGGATAAGACAATGATTTTTTCACTCGGCGAGGAAAAGGATGACCAGATTAAGGCAAGCCTTACTATCGTTTATGACGCACTCAGGCAGAAGGGTTACAATCCAATAAACCAGATTGTAGGCTATATTCTGAGCGAGGACCCTACTTATATTACAACGTACAACAACGCACGTAATATTATAAGCAAAATCGACCGTGACGACTTACTTGAAGCACTGGTGAAGTCATACCTCAATGTTTAAGAAAGGATGATGCCTTGTGGCAGATACCAAGAAACAGGCACAGGAATTTCCTACCTACAAGGGCAGACCGCTTGTGCGCTGCGGAGATGAGATTTACTACGGCAATATGGAAGAGCCGTATGTTATAAGGATGCAGATTAAAACAAAAAAAGAAGTTGACGGCAAAGAGCTTCCCGACAAGATTACAGTTCAGCTTATGGCTACAGACCCTTATCTTTCACCAAGAAAACAGCTTGTAAAATCAAGTGAGAAAAAGGGTATGTTCCTTGCTATGGATATTGCAGACATCTGGCTTGAAAGAGCACTTGCGAACAAAATCTGATTATCCTGTTTAACTCAAAAAGCACATTAAAAAACTGACTTCGGAATTTCGAAGTCAGTTTTTGTTTATTAATAAATGATGTACGATAAATTATAATTTAAGTGTGGAGTTATAACTAACATTGACGCAGGGACACGGCGTGCCGTGTCCACACAAAAATTGCATTGCAATTTTTGTGAATGGGACGTCTGGGAAGCCGTCCCCTACGGAAAGGTTTGTTTGTTACTATAATGTTGATATAATCGGTAAAGTTTCATATTTACTGCGGACACGGCACGCCGTGTCCCTACGTCTGTAACTAAAACATTTGTGTAAAACCGTAGCGAGCGACGCCCTCGTCGCTCACAAAAAACGTTACCTATATAGCAACACAAATTCAAAAAACAAACCTTTCCAAACAACACGCACTGTTACAAATTCGGAGTGCAGCGACCATTAATTCCGAATTACGAATTAATTACAGCAAGCTTTTCTGCTTTGTGTACTCATCATACAGCGTTTCGGAAATTGACATTTTTCTTATTATATTCTTGACTGTAATGTCAAGTCCCGTATTTTCGCTGTAATCGGCAGGATAAATATAATCCACTCTGCCCCTTTTCAGCAAATCCTCAACCTTACTGTCCTTATTCTGATAAACAGCTATAGAATAACCTCCGTATGCCTTCATCATCTTCATACAGGGAACGTCCGAAAGTCCGTCGCCTATGTAAATCATATTGCAAAACGGCACTCGCTTACTGTCGTCGGGCATTGAGCGATTGAGGTCATTATCGTTTGCAACGTCAAGCACACCCTTGTTGATTCTGTAGACAAACTGCGTTTTGTTAGTGTAGTTTACGTCGGTTTTCGGCCACACGCCGTTTCCGTTCTCATCATACAGAAACTCACAGGCAAAAATACTTTTAAAACATTTGCTTATCGGTGTGCCCTCGATAATCTCTTTCATTCCCGATGAAATTACGTAATGCTCAATCTGCATACCGTTTGCTCTGCCAAATTCGGTAATTCGGTCAAACCAACCCTCAACGCCTTTGAAAAGCTCAACGTTCTTTCCCATATCAACAAGGTTCTGAC
>CAZNUF010000143.1:0-4077 GCA_964576125.1 uncultured Ruminococcus sp.
AAAGCTTTGCGGCTACGTATTCGCCGAGAACGCTTGCCTTGGTGTCGGCAAAGTCGGATGCTTTTGCTTTATAGACCTGACATTTGTCGGTAAAGAACAACAAATCGCAGTTGTTTGAAAGCTCGATTTCCTGCACAATTTCATCGCCGTCCTTGAGCTTATGCGCTCCGCTCATTCGCAGTGACTGGGGCGTAATCTTTTTGAAATAGCCTTCCCTTGTAAAGAAGAAAGTTACAGGATAATCGGGAATTTCCTCGACCTCTTCCTCATACTTTGCGTTGTCCTCGTAGATTATGATACTCTTTCGTGGCTGACCGTACTTTTCGGCTATCGCCTTGAGCTCCTTGACGATTATCGTCTTGATTCTTGCTTTGCTCTTAAGGATTTCGTCAAGCTCGGCAATTTCCTTTTCAAGCTCCTCAATATCCTTTGTTCGCTTTAAGATGTACTCTCTGTTGAGGTGGCGGAGTTTTATTTCAGCAACGTATTCAGCCTGAATTTTGTCGATTCCGAAGCCAATCATAAGGTTGGGCACAACCTCGACTTCTTCGTCGGTTTCACGGATAATTTTAATTGCCTTGTCAATATCGAGCAGGATTTTTTCAAGTCCCTTTAAAAGGTGGAGCTTGTCTGCCTTTTTATTGCGGTCAAAATATGTTCTGCGCCTTACGCACTCTATTCTGAACGCTATCCATTCCTCTAAAAGTGCCTTAACACCGAGTACCATCGGCACTCCGCCGATAAGCACGTTGAAGTTGCAGGCGTAGGAATCCTCAAGAGTTGTAAAGCGAAACAGCTTTGCCATAAGCTTTTCAGGGTCAACGCCTCGCTTTAAGTCGATTGTAATTTTAAGACCGTCAATACCTGTTTCGTCACGAATATCGGAAATTTCCTTTACCTTGCCCTGCTTTACAAGGTCGATTATTTTCTCAATTATAACCTCGCAGGTTGTTGTGCTCGGTATTGAAAGCACGTCAATGCAGTTTGCGGATTTGTCGTACTCGTACTTTGCACGGAGCTTGATGCTTCCCCTGCCTGTTTCGTAAACCTGATTGATTGTCTTTTCGTCGTATATTATCTGACAGCCGCCTATAAAATCGGGAGCAGGCAGAGTTGACTTTATATCATGGTCGGGGTCACGTATGAGTGCCGCTGTGGTTTCGCAGATTTCCTTCAAGTTAAAGGAGCAGATATTTGAAGCCATACCTACCGCAATACCTGTGTTTGCATTTACAAGAACCGACGGAAATGCTACGGGAAGCAGTGACGGCTCTTTCATTGTGTTGTCGTAGTTATCGACAAAATCAACGGTGTCCTTGTCTATGTCACGGAAAAGCTCGTTACAGATTGGCGCAAGCTTTGCTTCGGTGTATCGTGAAGCCGCCCAAGCCATATCTCGGCTGTAGAACTTTCCGAAGTTACCCTTTGAGTCAACGTACGGATGCAAAAGCGCCTCGTAGCCTCTTGACAAACGCACCATTGTGTCGTAGATTGCCGAGTCGCCGTGAGGGTTTAATTTCATTGTTGCACCGACGATATTTGCAGACTTTGTTCTGTTGCCTGTCAGAAGTCCCATTTTATACATTGTAAAAAGGAGCTTGCGATGAGAAGGCTTAAAGCCGTCAATTTCGGTAATTGCACGTGACAGAATTACGCTCATTGCGTAGGGCATATAGTTTTCACGGATAGTGGAAACTATGGGTTGTTCTACGATATCGCCTGCTCCGTTGATTACGCCGTGAGTTTTGGGAGAGGTTGATTTATTTGAATTTTTCTTCTTTGACGCCATTGTTTTCCACCTCCTGTCAGCTTACGTCGAGATTATCTATATATTCGTTGCCGTGCTCTACAATGTAGTCCTTTCTGCCCTGAAGATTATCGCCGAGCAGAATATCAAAGATTTCGGCTGTCTGCGCCGCATCATCGGGCATAACCTTGATAAGTCTGCGTGTGTCGGGATTCATTGTAGTTAAATTCATCATATCGGGTTCGTTTTCACCAAGACCTTTGCTTCGCTGGATTGTGAACTTTTCGTTGCCGATTTGCTCGATAAACTTGTCCTTTTCAATTTCATCATATGCAAAGTAAACGTCATTTTTTGAGGTGATTTCATAAAGCGGAGATTCCGCAATGAACACCTTGCCCTGCTCAATGAGAGTAGGAGTAAGACGGTAAAGCATTGTAAGTAATAATGTTCGAATCTGGAAGCCGTCAACGTCGGCATCGGTACAAAGAATTACCTTGTTCCAGCGCAGAGAATCCATATCAAAGCTTGAAAGATTTTTGTTAGCCTTTGACTTTACCTCAACTCCGCATCCGAGAACCTTGAGCAAATCGGTGATAATTTCGCTCTTGAAAATCTTATCATAGTCAGCTTTAAGACAGTTAAGGATTTTACCTCTGATTGGCATTATAGCCTGAAAATCAGGATCTCTTGCTTGCTTGCAGGCACCGAGAGCAGAGTCGCCCTCTACTATAAACAGCTCACGCTGTTCAACGTCCTTGCTTCGGCAATCGACAAATTTTGCAACTCGGTTTGTAATATCGAGGTTGCCCGACAGCTTTTTCTTTATATTAAGTCGGGTTTTCTCAGCGTTTTCACGACTGCGCTTGTTTACAAGTACCTGTTCTGCAATCTTCTCGGCTTCAAGGGGATTTTCTATGAAATAAACCTCTAAGCTCTGTCGCAGAAATGCAGTCATTGCGTCCTGAATACCCTTGTTGGTTACTGCCTTTTTCGTCTGATTTTCGTAGGAAGAAACGCTTGAAAATGAGGAAATTACGCACACAAGGCAGTCCTCTACGTCGTCAAACTTGATTTTGCTTTCGGTTTTGTTGTATTTATTATTCTGCTTTAAGTAACTGTCAATCTGATAGACAAAGGCGTTTCGCACAGCCTTGTCGGGTGCGCCGCCGTGTTCAAGCCAGCTTGAATTATGGTAGTATTCGGTAAGACTGACTTTATTTGAAAACGCAACGGCTATGTCCATTTTGCACTTGTACTCGGGTTTGTCGTCACGGTCACGTGTTTTGCACTCTGTTTCCCAGTGCTGAACGGTGGTAAGTCCTCCCTCGCCGATTACCTCGGCAACGTGGTCAACTACACCGTTTATATAGTTAAAGGAAGTAGTGTCAAATGAACGTCCGTTCTGATTTTTGAAAATGAACTCCACACCTGCGTTGACAATTGCCTGACGTTTCATTATGTCAAGAAAATAGTCGGGCTGAATGTCAATATCGGTGAAAACCTCAAGGTCGGGTTTCCAGTGGATTTTTGTTCCCGTATCCTTTTTGCTGTACGGCTCTTTTTTGAGTCCGCCTACGTTCTCACCCTTTTCAAAATGAAGTGTGTAACGATAGCCGTCACGGCGGATGTCAACGTCCATATATTCGGAAGCGTACTGAGTTGAGCAAAGTCCCAGGCCGTTCATACCGAGTGAAAATTCGTAGCTTTCGCCCTCGTTGTTGTTGTACTTGCCGCCTGCGTACATTTCGCAGAACACAAGCTCCCAGTTGAATTTCTGCTCGTTTTCATTGTAGTCAACAGGGATTCCTCGACCGTGATCCTCAACCTCGATTGAGCCGTCGGAAAATCGTGTTACGGAAATCTGCTTGCCGTAGCCCTCTCTCGCCTCGTCAATGGAGTTTGACAGAATTTCAAATACCGAGTGCTGACAACCGTCAATGCCGTCTGAACCGAAAATTACCGCAGGTCTTTTGCGGACACGGTCGGCGCCTTTGAGGGTTGTTATGCTGGTATTATCGTATTCGTTGGTTTTCTTCCTTGCCATTTCACTCTTCCTTATTATAAATTATACATATATTTTTCGGGACGTCAGGGATGCCGTCCCCTACGGAAAGGTTTGTTTTACTCTGTAACTATGTTTTAATCGGTATAGTTTGATTGCCGCTGAGGACACGTCACGCCGTGTCCCTACGTAAACGTTGCAATAGTTCTTACTAATAAATTTTTATTTTTCTCCACGCAGTTTTTTGATTTTATCACGCAGATATGCGGCGTGTTCAAATTCAAGCAGCTTTGCCGCTGCTTTCATTTCCTTTGTAAGGCTTTCGATA
>CAZNUF010000144.1:0-4043 GCA_964576125.1 uncultured Ruminococcus sp.
TATACGTTGTATTTCTCAATTGATTTCTGAATAATACGCTTTACGTCAAGCTGATTAAGGCTCAGAGAATTTCTGATTTCCTCCATAAGAAGGTCTTTTTTAATTAACAGCGAGCCGTAGAACTGGTTTACCTTATCCTCACCGATTTCGGGTTTAATGAAAACCTGCTTTACTTTACCGTTTTCATCAACGTCAAGCGTGAGCGGTCTGTCGTATCCGCTCGGCACAACACCGTGCTTATATATAAGCGTAATGTCGGCGTTGTTCTTTGAATGGAAATCAAACACGCTGTTGTAATCAAAATTAGTCACAACATTTGAAGGCGAGATAAGAATATACTCCTCACGGCTGTTTTCAATATAGCCGTGCATATTGTAGATTGTTTCAACGTAGTTTGAAAATGTCTTTCCGCCGTAAGGAGGAAGAATTGTAAGGTTGCTTCTTCTCTTTGAAAGGTCATACGCACTGCCCGAACCAACGTGGTCCATAAGAGAAAGGAAGTTGCTCTTGGCAACGATACCTACGTTATTGATGCCCGAATTTGACATATTTGAAAGCACAAAGTCAATCAGGCGGTATTTGCCGCCAATCGGAACGCTCGCCATTGTACGGGAGGCTGAAAGCTCCGGAATTTTTTCATCAAGCGTACCGGCAAATATAAAGCCGAGAACATTATTACTTCTCATTTGCAGTCACCTCCGTATCACTTTCTATCATTTCCTTTGCCTTGATAACCGTATTTTCGCCGATTACGGTGTTTGCGCCGATTACTGTAATTCCCCAGTTGTCACGTTCAGTTGCTTCCTCGGGCTTTTCACCGACTACGGCATTTTTGCCGACTACCGTATTTTCTGCAACAATTGCATACTGAACAACAGCACCCTCCTCAATTACTGCGCCGGGCATAATAATTGAAGAATTTACCGTTGCATTTTTTCCGATAGTTACGCCTGCAAAAAGAATTGAAAATTCAAGATTTCCGTAAACATTACAGCCGTCGGCTACAAGTGAATTCTGAATACTTGCGTCACTTGAAACATAGTGAGGCGGCATCATAGGATTGCGTGAGTAAATGTCCTTCAAGTCGAGAGTAACATTCGGATCGAGCAAATCCATATTTGCTTCCCAAAGGCTATCGATTGTTCCGACGTCCTTCCAGTAGCCCTCAAACGGATATGCAAACATCTTCTCGCCTGCATCAAGCATTGCAGGCAGAACATCCTTGCCGAAATCGTGGCTTGAATTTTTCTTTGCCTCGTCTTCAACAAGATACTTTTTCAGCTCTTTCCAGCTGAAAATATAGATTCCCATAGACGCATTTGTGCTCTTGGGATGCTCGGGTTTTTCGTCAAATTCATAGATTCTTCCGTCTTCATATGTATTGAGAATACCGAAACGTGAAGCCTCCTCAAGCGGAACGTCGATTACCGCTATTGTGCAGGCTGCTCCCTTTTCCTTGTGAAATTCGAGCATTTTGTTGTAGTCCATCTTGTAGATATGGTCACCCGAAAGAATCACAACATATTCGGGATCATATCTCTCGATATAGTTGATGTTCTGATAAATTGCATTTGCAGTGCCCGAATACCAGTCAGCACCGTCAACAGCCTGATAGGGACTCAAGCAGTTTACACCCGAGTGCATACCGTCAAGATCCCATGGCTGACCGTTGCCAATATACTCGTTGAGCACAAGCGGTTGATACTGAGTAAGAATACCCACAGCCTCTATACCCGAATTTACGCAGTTTGACAAGGGAAAGTCAATAATGCGATACTTTCCGCCGAACGGAACGGCGGGTTTTGCAAGCTTTTTTGTAAGCACGCCAAGACGTGAGCCCTGACCGCCTGCAAGCAGCATTGCAACTACTTCCTGTTTTGGAAACATTTAGAAATACCTCCGATTTATTTTTATAGCATATGCATATTATTAGCAATTTTCCGCTTTATAAAGCGGTATTGCGTAAAACCCTTATGGGTTAAATAACTTAATTATCCTGTGAAACCGGCTCAAGCTCGCCCGTACATTTTAGATAAATAACACTAAGCGGCGGCAGAGTAAGCGGAAGTCCCTGATTGCAGCCGTGAATCTTCATAATCTCGGGTATGATTTCACTTCCGTTTGAAACACCCGTTCCACCGTACTCTTCTGCGTCTGAAGTGAACACTTCGCTGTACAAGCCGTATTTCGGCACGCCGATATAATATTTTTCGTGCTTTACGGGTTGGAAGTTGCAAACGGCTATAATTTCATTTCCGTCGCTGTCGGTTCGCTTAAACGCAATTACGCTGTTGATGTAATCGTCGTGGTGAATCCAGTCAAAGCCCTTCCAGATGGCGTCAAGCTCGTAAAACGGCTTATTTTCAAGATAGAACTTGTTTAAATCGCAGAAGAAACGCTTTAAAGCCGAATGCTTTTCGTAATCGAGCAAATTCCACTGAATGCCCGAATCAGCGTCCCATTCATCAAACTGACCGATTTCGGTACCCATAAATACGAGCTTTTTTCCGGGGTGAGCATACATATATGTAATGAACGCTCTGACTGCGGAAAATTTATCGTCATATTCACCGGGCATTTTATTTATTAACGAGCCTTTGCCGTGCGAAACCTCATCGTGTGAAATCGGCAACAGAAAATGCTCGGAAAAAGCATAGAAAAAGCTGTAGGTAAGATTATCGTGATTGAACGGTCTCCATAGCGGATTAAGCGACATATAGTGGAGCATATCGTTCATCCAGCCCATATTCCATTTGTAGTCAAAGCCGAGTCCGCCCTCTTCAACGGGGTGAGAAAGCTTCGGCCAGGAAGTGTTTTCCTCGGCAAACATAAGCACGTCGGGGTGGAACATATGAACAGCCGTATTGAGGTGCTTTATAAAGTTTATTGCCTCAAGATTTTCCTTGCCGCCGTATTGATTCGGCGTCCACTCGCCGTCTTTTTTGCCGTAGTCGAGATAAAGCATAGACGAAAGCGCACCTACACGCATACCGTCAATATGGAATTTTTCAATCCAGAACATTGCAGACGAAACAAGAAAGCTGATTACCTCGCTTTTTGAAAAATCAAACAGGCAGGTTCCCCACGCAGGACGTTCACCCTTGCAGGGATCTTCGCTTTCATAAAGACAGGTACCGTCAAATCTTACAAGTCCGAACGAATCCTTCGGAAAATTAGAAGGAACCCAATCGAGAATTACGCCGATATTTTCCTTGTGAAGCGTATCGACAAGGTACATAAAATCATCGGGAGTGCCATAGCGTGAGGTCGGTGCAAAATAGCCGGTTGTCTGGAATCCCCAACTGCCGTCAAACGGATACTCGGTTATTGGCATAAGCTGAACGTGAGTATAGTGCATCTCTTTAAGATAAGGCACAAGCTCATCGGCGAGCTTTCGGTAATTAAAGAAATTGCCGTCCGGATACCTTTTCCACGAACCTGCGTGAATTTCGTAGATATTCATCGGTGACTTAATGCTGTCACACTTTGAGCGGTATTCAAACCAGCTCTCATCGCCCCACTCATATTCATCTATGTTGTAGACAATTGACGCATTATCGGGTCGGGTTTCGGTGTGAAAAGCGAACGGGTCTGATTTCATACATTTTTCAAACCAAGGTGTTTCAATACAATATTTATATATATCATAGGGCTTAATTCCCTCAATAAACACTTCCCATGAGCCGTTTCCGATTGTGTACATATAATCGGAGGTCTTATTCCAGTTGTTGAAGCTTCCTACAACCGACACGCTCAGAGCATTAGGCGCCCATACTCTGAAAACGACGCCGTCTTTGCCGTCACGATTAACGAGGTGTGCGCCGAAAAAATCGTAGGCACGAACAGAATCGCCGGCACAAAATAACTCAAGCGCATTGCGGTCCTCGCTAAAGCTGTATTTCATACGTTCAACTCCTTAAACACAATAATATCATTTCAAATTAACTATATTTTCATTCTTAATTATATAATACCAAAAATATATGTTGATTTCAAGCAAATTCAAAAATTTTTAAACTAATTTTTCGTGTATTTTTTATAAA
>CAZNUF010000145.1:0-4016 GCA_964576125.1 uncultured Ruminococcus sp.
ACGAGCTTGTAAATAATAATATTAACTATATTGCTGTTTCGTATGTTGACGAGGCTCTGAAAATCAGGAAGTACAACAGCGATGTGCCTGTTCTTATTCTTGAGCCTGTCAGCTTAAGTGATATTGAAACAGCGGCAAGCCGTAATTTTACGGTTGTTGTGCACGACCTTGATTACCTTAAGGAGCTTATTGCAACAGGCGTTAAGTCAAAGCTGAAGATTCATATTAAAATTGATTCGGGTATGAACCGACTCGGCTTTAAGGACAAGAACGAGGTCAGAAAGGCTGTTGAAATGATTAAACAGACCGACAACCTGTATCTTGAGGGAGTATTCACCCACTTTGCAACTATCGGTATGTTTGACAAACATTTTGACAATCAGGTTGAAAGCTTTAAGGAGATTACAAGCCTGATTGACCTTAAGGAAATTCCTATTGTTCATCTGGGAAGCAGTGTTATCCTTTTGTCGCATCCGAAGTTTGAATTTGCAAACGGCGTGAGAACAGGCATTTTGTCTTACGGCTACAATGTTGCCCCGAACTACTGCAACAGCGGACTTAAGGATAAACTGAGGAATTTAAGAAACGGCTATTGTCAGAAAAAGTACAACTTAAGCGAGCTTATTTATGACGCAGAAATTGACGTTAAGCCTGCGATGAGTATGACTACTTCGATTTTGCAGATTAAAGAGGTTAAAAAAGGCGAGTGCGTAGGCTACAATGCGACGTACACAGCCGAGGAAGATATAAAAATTGCCGTACTGCCCATAGGCTACAACAACGGAATCGGCAGAAGAAATGCAGGCAGATATGTTGTAATCAACGGCAAAAAATACTTTGCAGTCGGCGAGATTGCAATGAATATGATGGTTATAAGGGTTGACGACGACGTTAAGCTGTCTGATACTGTTTACATTCTGGGCGGCGGAATCACGCTCGGAGCATTAAGCAGATTTGAGGGCAACTCAATTTCAAAGACGTTGCTTGACGTGGGCAAAAACAACAGGAGAGTTTATATTAAAAACAATCAAACTGTGTTTGAAGAGGAAACAAGGTGACAAAATGGGTGTAACCAGATGGCTTTTGCATAAGTTCAAGGATATTAATTCAGACAGAATGAAAAAACACATCGAGGTTATTCATCAGAACAGCGGAAGGTCAAAGGCATATATTGTTTTTGATATGTTTGTTAATTTTCTAACGAGGGGTTCGGGTTATACGGACTATTTCAGAGGAAATTATATTCAGGCTACAAAGGCTGAAAAGGACACATTTGTAACAGCCAAGAAGTTCTACAAAATTCTTGAGTATCTCAATGATGATGATTACATTGTGCTTCTGAACGACAAGCTCGTTTTTGACAGATTTTTCAACGAGTATTTAAAGCGTGATTATCTCAATCTGCGTGAAACCGACGCAGAGGGTTTAAAACAGTTTATGAAAGGCAGAGATATTGTCTTTGCAAAGCTGACAAACGGCGAGTGCGGACACGGAATTTCAAAAATTGTCGTTAAGGACGTCAAGGACTATGACGCATTGTACAAGGAACTTGTTGAAAACAATCAGCTGTTGGTCGAAGAAGCAATCATTCAGAACGACGACTTAAACGAGATAAACCCCAATGCGGTAAACTCGTTCAGGGTTATCACGCTCTACAAGGACGGCAAGGTTTATCTTGTAAACAATGCGCTGAGAATCAATCAGGACGAATCGAATGTTATCGGCTGCAGTAACGACTTGTATTTTTCGCTCGGTGAGGACGGCAGAATCGACGGCAACGTAATTGACGATTACGGAAATGTTTACGACACTCACCCGCTTACGGGCAAGAAATTCAAGGACGTTAAGATTGCAGGCGTTAAGGAAGCGTTTGATATGTGCAAGGAAGCGCATATGAGAATACCGCAGGTAAGGTATATCGGCTGGGATATTGCGTTTTCTGTAAAAGGTCCTGTTGTCGTTGAGGGCAACGAGTACCCGGGCTTCGGTCTTGTTCAGCATTACAAGCTAAAGGACAAGAGCACGGGACACCTAAAGGAAATCAGCGACATTCTCGGTGACGAGATGAAAAATATCAAGGTGTGATTTATTATTTATTAAGCTATAAAATGCCTCCGAGAGCAACAGGTTTTCGGAGGTAGTAAACTATGAGGTTGTTGAATATGCCGAAAAAAACAATGGCAAAAAAGAATGTTAAAATTTTGGGTATCGTTATTTCTGTTTTTCTCATAATTTGTTCTTTAGGTTATGTCGGAAATATTTTATATGAAATTTATTCATTATCAGTAGTTAATAATATAATATATTATGTAGTTGAAATCGTTGCTCAGGTTATGTTATTGACTGCGTTTATTTTGCTTGCAGTATCAATACTGAGTAAAAATAAACTTAAGATTGATATAATAAAAGTTTTCGCTGAGTTATTCCTGATTGCAAACATTTTATATTTATCAAACGGATTGTATCAATTGGTTGCTGTATTTGGCGCAGATATTTTTAGCATTTTAGGAACTGTATTCAGTAAGCCGTTGTATTATTTGTTTATTGCATCTAAAATAGCAATTGCAGCGGCAATATTGTTTTTTAATAAAAGGAATAAGCTCGTACCCGAAAATAAATCCGCTAAACTTATTCTATCAATCTTATTTGTGATAAGCTTTTGTTTGTATTGCTTTTTTGAAATAGGAAAATTTGGATTAACAAGTTCTTTGGCTTCGTTTATGACGTTTATTACGTCTTACGATGGCAGTACCGGCGGTTTGTTCAACGGAGTATTTATCAGCTTTTTCTTAAACATTATATTTATGTTGGCAGAGTACATTCCGTTATTCCTGTTTTTCGTGATATATCTTGATAAAAAAGCGGTAAGTCAATCTTCAGACAATGCAAAAAGTGAGATAATTAATAAAATGTAAAATAACGGCTGACGGAGTTTTGTTTTCCGTCAGCCGTTTTATTGTGTGGGAAGTGTTATGGGTGTAATCTATCAAAGTTGCAAACATTGAAGACTTAATGTTTTTCATATAAATATTTTATGGGGTTTTCGTCAATATAGCGCCAAATTTCAAGATAAGCTTTTTCATTTCTGATTATTTTATCGTTGAAAGATTTTTGCCAAATTGAGAAGCCGAGCTGTTTAGTTACAGCGCCCTTAAATTGTTTAACCACTCTTGAAATTGTAGGGGCGAACACAGTTCGCCGCTACAGTTTCCCACAGGGAAATATCATTTTTACCGATACATATAGTGATGAAGTATGCTCCGTCAGAAGAATAATCATAATTTTCAAGACGTATGCGTTTGCGTCTGAATTTATTTTTATTGTAGTTGTCCATTAGAACTCTATCCCGATTCTGCCTGTTATTCCTCTGTCGTAGGGGTGCTTTATTTTTTTGAACTCCGTTACATAGTCGGCAATCTCAATGAATCGTTCGGGCGGATTGTGCCCCGTCATTACAATTTCCATACTTGTTGGGGCGTTTGTCACAAACTCGAAAACCTCTGCCTCGGAAATCATATCGTTGTTTATTACGTCAAAAATCTCGTCGAGGACTACCATATCGTAACGCTCTGTAAGTGCGGTTGTTACACTGCTGTCAAAAATTCCCTTGAAAACCTTTGCCGCCTGCGCCTTTTCCTTTTCGTCCATTTCAAATGTGAATTTCAGCTCGAGAGGGCAGAACGTGAGGGTTACGTTTTCGGTGTGGCTCAATGTGTGGCGTTCGCCCGAAAATTCTGTTTTGAGAAACTGAACGAACAAAACCTTCATATTGCTGCCTGCGGCTCTTGCGGCAAGTCCTACCGCCGCCGTTGTTTTGCCTTTGCCGTCGCCGTAATAAACGTGTATCATATATACCTCCGAAGTTAATTAGATAACCATATTATACTTTAATATATAGCGTTTGGCAATATGTGCATAGTGTACAAAATAAATTTTAAAATTAACTGAAATTTCTACACCTAATAATTTTCGCAAAACCTTGCAATAATCGCCCTTACATTGTATAATAATCCTTG
>CAZNUF010000146.1:0-3981 GCA_964576125.1 uncultured Ruminococcus sp.
TTGCAGATAGCCTCAACGCCTGCTCTTACCTTATCTCTGCTGTTCTCATAATCGTTGAGAACGAGAGTGATGTACTCGGCAATAAGATCCATATCTTCCTCGTTAAGACCTCTTGTTGTAACTGCGGCTGTACCGATTCTTACGCCGCTTGTAACGAACGGTGAACGTGGTTCGCCGGGGATAGTGTTCTTATTTACGGTGATGTAGCAGTCGTCAAGACGAGCCTCAAGCTCCTTGCCTGTAACGTCTGTATCACGCAGGTCGAGAAGAAGAACGTGGTTGTCCGTACCACCGGAAACGAGCTTGTTGCCTCTCTTGATAAGTCCCTCAGCAAGTGCCTTGCAGTTTGAAACGACCTTTGCACCGTACTCCTTGAACTCCGGCTTTAAAGCCTCGCCGAAGCAAACAGCCTTTGCGGCGATTGTGTGCATAAGAGGACCGCCCTGTGTTCCGGGGAAGATTGCCTTGTCAATCTGCTTTGCAAATTCCTCACGGCAGAGGATAAGTCCGCCACGGGGACCACGAAGGGTTTTATGAGTTGTTGTTGTAACAAATTCGCAGTAAGGAACAGGGTTGGGATGAACACCTGCGGCTACAAGACCTGCAATGTGAGCCATATCCACCATAAGATATGCGCCGACCTCGTCTGCAATTTCTCTGAATTTTGCAAAATCAATGATTCTCGGATAAGCGGATGCGCCTGCTACGATAAGCTTCGGCTTGCACTCCTTTGCCTTTTCAAGCACCTTGTCATAGTCAATTCTGTGTGTAACGGGGTCAACTCCGTAAGCTACGAAGTTGAAGTATTTACCCGAAATATTTACGGGTGAGCCGTGAGTAAGGTGACCGCCCTCGTTGAGGTTCATTCCCATTACAGTGTCACCCGGCTGGAGCATTGCAAAATAAACTGCTGTGTTAGCCTGTGCGCCCGAGTGAGGCTGAACATTTGCGTGTTCTGCACCGAAAAGCTCGCAGGCACGCTTACGTGCGATTTCCTCAACAACGTCTACACACTCACAACCGCCGTAGTAACGCTTTCCGGGATAACCCTCGGCATACTTGTTTGTAAGGTGGCTTCCCATAGCCGCCATAACGGCAGGTGAAACGAGGTTTTCGCTTGCAATAAGCTCAAGATTTCTGCGCTGTCTTTTAAGCTCGTCGGTCATAGCCTGACCTACCTCGGGATCGTAGCCGTTGAGATACTCAAGAGATGCGATGTTTGTTAATTCACTCATTTTAAATTCCCCTTATCTGAAATTCTTTTCTTTATTATAGATTGGCTGATAACGCCTTATCTTTTAATACATACAAATCATTAAGAGTGGATATTCTTCCTGCTTCGTTGCGAAGAGAAGCCGCTCCCCTCATTCCCTTAAAATAGCCTGCAACAAGCTTTCGAGCCTGTAAAAGTGCCATATGCTCGCCCTTGTATTCGACCATTTTTTCAATATGCCCGACCATAACGTCAAGCTTTTCTTCAAGCGTCGGAAAGTGCAAAGGCTCTTCGGGATTTTCGAGATACGAATTTATCTGTGAAAAAATCCATGGATTGCCGAGCGTTGCCCTGCCGACCATTATAATATCACAGCCTGTTTTTTCAATAACCGACTTTGCTTTTTCTGCGCTGTCAATATCGCCGTTGGCAATAACGGGAATTTTGACGGCATTCTTAACCTCTCTGATTATGTCGTAATCAACAGGCGGTTTGTAATACTGCATCCTCGTTCTGCCGTGAACGGTAATTGCGCCGGCGCCTGCCTGTTCGCAGATTTTTGCAACCTCAACGGCGTTGGCGTTTTCATCGTCCCATCCCTTGCGGATTTTTACGGTTACGGGAACGTCCGAAACGCTTACAATCTTGCGGACTATTTCACCGCAAAGCTGAGGATTTCTCATCAATGCACTGCCGCTGCCGTTTGAGCTGATTTTCGGAGCAGGACAACCCATATTTATGTCAATCAAATCGGGATTGTTCTGCATTGCACGCTCTGCCGCATCAGCCATACAGTCGGGATCGTCGCCGAAAATCTGAATACCGCAGGGACGTTCATAATCGGAAATATCCATCAACTGCTCGCTCTTTTTGCTGTTAAACGAAAGTGCCTTTGAGCTTACCATTTCGCTTACGCAAAGTCCTGCTCCGAACTTCATACAAAGCTCTCTGTAAGCTCTGTCGCTTACTCCCGCCATTGGCGCAAGAACTGCACGGGATTTCAAGACAACCGAGCCTATTTTATATTCGCCCATACTTATCTTCCCACTGCTTTTCTGCCGCTTACCTTTGTGCTGATAAGCACTGCGGCGGCGACAATTACTCCCACACCTACGCAAGCCCATGAGATAATGCCTGCTGTGTAGTTAGTGGAATACTGCTTTTTGCTGACCGTTTTTGAAACGGTAGGCGACTGAATATACGAGGTTGTACTCTGCTGCGGCTCGACATACTGTGCCTGAGTCGGAGCTTCGGTTTCAGGTTCAACAGGCTCTGTTTTTGGAACATACTCGGTTGTTTCTTCCTGATACGGCTCTGTTTCGGGAACGTACTCGGTTGTTTCTTCCTGATACGTAGCCTCTGTCACAACAGGCTCGGTGTATACAGGCTCGGTTTCAACAGGCTCAACCGATGTAAAATCGTTGTCGGTTTCATTTACCGCAAACACCGAAAATCCGCTGAAAAATACAGCAATTATTATTATAGAAAAGCAAACTGCTTTTTTAAGAAAACTAACAGATTTCATTTTAATACCCCATTTTTATGATATTTGGCGTATATATTTTGATTATACCAAAGACTGCGACTTTATGCAAGCACTTTATTTTAGTATATAAATATATATAATTATTGAAAAGATGTTGATTTTTTTGGTGATATAGTGTAAAATTAAATTTACAATAAATAGTTTTTATTGCAAATACCCAAACAGGAGGCCGATACTATGGCTCAGATGTACAAAATAAGAACAAAAAACAAAGACGTTTTCCTGCGTGTTGCAAAAGGTCACTTTGCAACCTCACACAGCCACACGAATTACTTTATAGATGTTACCACGCAAAAGACAAGACTTTCGGAGGCAAAGGCTGTTGCAAAAGAGCTTGTTTCTTCCTACAGAACCAATACGATTGTTGACACAATTCTCTGCGTTGACGGAACAGAGGTTATCGGTGCCTGCGTTGCCGATGAGCTGACAAAGGAGGACTTTGTCAATATGAATGCTCACCAGACAATTTACGTTGTTTCGCCCGAATACCTTGCAGGCGGTCAGCTTATGTTCCGTGACAACCTCACACCTATGATTGCTGGAAAGCACGTTCTGATTCTTTCCGCTTCGGTTACAACAGGCAAGACTGCTCAGGCAGCAATTGACGCAGTTAAATATTACGGCGGTTTGGTTGTCGGCGTTTCGGCAATTTTTGCAACTGTCGAGCAGTGCGAGGGTTATCCCGTTTCATCAATCTTTAACCCCAATGACCTCGGCGATTACGAAAGCTACAATTCCCACCACTGCCCTCTCTGCGAGAAAGGCGAAAAAATTGAAGCGCTTGTAAACAGCTACGGCTACTCAAAATTATGATACCACACGGTGGAAGCTCAAAAGGCTTTCACCGTTTTTAATTATAAAATTATTCGGTTGATATTTGTCCTGATTTGATGTATAATAAAATTTAAAGCAAAATATCAATTACATAAGCTGTTATGCTTATCAGTTCGGAGGTGTTTTTCTTGAATGTAAACGTCGGCGACCGTGTTGAGATGAAAAAACAGCATCCCTGCGGCGGAAAGATTTTTACAATTCTGCGCATTGGAATGGATTTCAAAATCAGGTGCGAAAAGTGTGGCAGAGAGGTTATGGTGCCACGCAACAAAATTGAGAAAAACATCAGACGAATTATTGAAGAAAATTAATTTTACGGATAAAACAGGGTAGATTTATGTTTGACAGAATAGAAATTTTTGACAAAAGATATTCCGAGCTTTCGCAA
>CAZNUF010000147.1:0-1948 GCA_964576125.1 uncultured Ruminococcus sp.
GAATATAATAGTAATTTCTGTTGTCGCCTGTCTGAATTGCACCGACTGTTTTTACTGCTCCCGTATTGCCGAAATTGTTTGAATTACCGTTATTCTTCGGCTGGTCGGGTGTACACGGAGTGCTTGGATTTGTCGGCTTACTCGGATGAACAGGCTTCGTCGGTTTTGTGGTACAGGTTGGTTCTGTAGGCTTGGTCGGCTCGGTTGTACAGGTTGGTTCTGTAGGCTCGGTCGGCTCTGTTGTACAGGTTGGTTCTGTAGGCTCGGTCGGCTCGGTTGTACAGGTCGGTTCTGTAGGCTCGGTCGGCTCGGTTGTACAGGTTGGTTCTGTAGGCTCGGTTGTACAGGTCGGTTCTGTAGGCTCGGTCGGCTCGGTTGTACAGGTCGGTTCTGTAGGCTCGGTCGGCTCTGTTGTACAGGTTGGCTCTGTAGGTTTAGTCGGTTCTGTCGTACAGGTTGGTTCTGTAGGCTTGGTAGGTTTAACATACTTATCTTCAAGAGTGAGCTTGCCGTTGTTGCCGAGTGTGGAGCAGATATTAAATTCATCACCTGACTTGTAATTGACAAAAGGAGCGTTTGCGTATTTAAGCGTTCCTGTTTTGTTTTCTGTCTTTTCCGAATTGCCGTCAGGATTTATATTTGCAGTTCCCGAGGGAATAAACCACGTGCCGTCGTCCTTTTGCTTTGCAAGATTAAGCGCCTGCTTTGACAAGGCTTTGTATACGGTTTTTGCCTTTGCCGAGCCGTCAGTGCTTTCGTAAACTGTACAGGCACAATAATATTTTCCGTCAGAATCAATATCGCCCTTTAACAGCGTACCCTTATCGTCCGTATAAACCGGAGAGTCTTGGATGCAGTAGAATTTTTCATTCTGCTTTGACGGAGTAAAGAATGAAACTGTGTTTACTTTATCAAGTCCTGTGCTGTTGTCTGCTTCATACTTATTTGCGTAGAAGTTTACCGAACCGTCCGAGTTGGTATTCTTATCGAGGTAATCCTTGGAAACAAAATCTCGGATTGTCTGCTCGTTGATTTCTTCTTTAAGTCCTACTCCGTAGACAAGACGAATCGGCTCTTTAGCACCCGAAGTAACAAGCTCGGTAATTTTGTTGTTTTTATTCAGGGTTACGTTGTACGAAACTACGGGAAGCAGTGCCGCAGGAACAGCAAAGCTAACCGTCTGCTCTCCGCTTGCAAGGCTTTCCTTTACCTGAACAACGGCGTATCTCATATCCGAAGATGACACGCCCTGCTCTGAACCGACTTTGCCACAGTACAGATATGATTTTACGATATAGGCAGGCTGTGCTCCGTCAGCAGATGACGTATTCATTCCGTCATACCAGAAGTCTATAAACTCGCCGTCTGCGTTTGCATACCAGCCGATATAGTTGCTGAAATCCGTATGACTGCTGTAGCTGATTTGTCCGTGTTCAAAGGCAGAGGTAATGAGTGATTTTGCCGTTTCTACACTTTTGAGTCTGAGCTGTGACTGAACAGCAGAGGCTGTTTCATCGCTTACGGTAAAATTCTTTGCAAGCTCTGCACCCGAATAAAGAGTGTTGTTAAGCAAAATTCCTTTCATATCGGTTACTTCCATATATTCACCGATTTGGTCGGTAAAGGTAACGTAGCCCGAATTGTTTTCAGAATCAGTTACAAGAGTCGGGAAGTATTTTGACTGGATTTGAATTGTTTCCACAATGTCGGCAAACGCTTTTTTTAGCTCCTTTGCCTTATCCTTTGCAGATGCGTCAACCTCAAAAAATCCGTCAACATAATTTTGCTCAAGGGGTTGTGGAATTTTTGTAACTTTTTCCGAACTGTTCGGAACGGTTATCTTTCCACTTACCTTGGCTGAATTGTAGTCCTTCCATAGGTTGTTGATTTGTGCAGATGAATTTGCAGGATTGAGAACGCTTTTTGCTACACTGTCACCGCCGACGCC
>CAZNUF010000147.1:2048-3965 GCA_964576125.1 uncultured Ruminococcus sp.
CAGATGAATTTGCAGGATTGAGAACGCTTTTTGCTACACTGTCACCGCCGACGCCGAGACCGAGTGTGTAAAAAAGACAGCTGCTGTCATACTTCTGCTCAATCTGCTGTTTGGCATAGGCGGCACTCAGCTGGCTGACAAATCCCAGAGTCGTATTTGTACTGCTCCCTGTTCCGATATTGTACTTCTTCGGGTTGGTAAAATCGGTACTTCCAAGAGTAGGAGCACCGTCGGACATCAGTACCATAACAGGCTTACGCTGTAGTGTGCCAAGCTCTGAATCCTCAACAGTAGTTGTGTTGCTTTTGCTTGTAAACTGTTCCATAGCAAGCATAACGCCTTTTTGAATATAGGTTGCGCCGACAACTTCTTTGCTGACATACTTTGGTTTTTCACCGGTTTTTTCAATCTTAACGTCAGAGTCAAGGCTCACTGTTTCTTTAGTGGTTTTTTTATACCAGCCTGTTGTTGATAAGTCATAGTTTAAATACTCACCGTCCGGCGCAGTGGTGTAGCGGTCAAGCGGCAGAACAAGAACAGCGGCGTCGGAAGAATCTCCCGAGCTTGAACCCGAATAGAGCACAACGCCCACCCGGCTGTATTCATTACTTGAAAGCAGTTCGGCAATACTGTCGTTTGCCGCTTCAACCATTTCTTCTGCAAGGTCATTGTGTCCTTCGTCATCGTTCATTGAACCTGAAACGTCGAGAATCAGCACCGTATCGGTAAGCATATTTGAATAGCTCTTTACCGATTTGTTGGACCCAATTGCAGACAAGGCTACAAGAAAATCATCATTGTTCCCCATTCCTATTCCCGAATTGCCAAATGCTGACGAGTCGGTAAGAACGGTTTTATCTGTCAGTACACTTCCTGCATTTCGGGTAGACGTAACGTCAGAGCCGAAATAGTTTTTCCGGTCATTCATTGTTGATGAATCGGAAATGCGTGTAACGTCGGTTTCTTCCGCCGCAACATTATTTGCAAACAACGTACAGCAGGACATAAGCATTGTGACGCAAATCAAAATACTTGTAAATCTTTTTGCGCTTTTAAATTGTGTAATCATTAAGTCAAACCTTTTTATAAAATTTTTCGCTTTCCGGAAGCTATTTATAAGACACTGTTCACCGTGGAGCGAACAGACATCATACACAACTTTTATTATTATATTAATTCAGCGCAATTTTATTTCCTGTAAATTCCAACAAACTAAAATGTCTAATCAATTAAATTATTATTGCAAATTCAAAAAACGGTTTCATAATACTTATTTATAATACAAAATTTAACAGAAACTCCCAAATAACACGTAAAATTCAAGCCACGGAAAATTTCCGTGGCTGTTGTGATTTTAAGAAAAATTTTTTATGTTACTATCTTTACTTTACTTCCGCCGAGTTTGTCTTTGCTCACTATTATCTGCCTGTCTATTCTCTCCTTCAGCTCGTTTACGTGGGAGATTATTCCGACAAGGCGGTTGCCCTCGGTAAGACCTTTCAGTGCATTCATCGCCTGATTAAGAGATTCGTCATCAAGCGAGCCGAAGCCCTCGTCAACAAACATTGTGTCAAGCCTTATGCCCCCTGCCGACGCCTGAATTTCGTCTGAAAGTCCGAGTGCAAGCGACAGAGAAGCCTTAAAGGACTCGCCTCCCGAAAGTGTATTAACACTTCTTTGAGAGCCGTTGTAGTGGTCGATTACGTCAAGGCTCAACCCCTCGCTTGCCTGTTTATTTTCCGCTGTCTGTCTGCGTTTCAGCTCGTACTGACCGTCTGACATAATCATAAACCTTGTATTGGCTCTTGCGATGATTCTGTCGAAATAGGTCATCTGAATATAGGTTTCAAGCATAATTTTTTCTTTACCCGATATTCTTCCGTTCGCTGTAAGGCAGAGGGATTTTACAAGCACAAG
>CAZNUF010000148.1:0-1747 GCA_964576125.1 uncultured Ruminococcus sp.
TCAAAACCGAAATTCTGCAAAATCTGCGCACGGTTGCGCCAGTCCTCTTTGACCTTTACCCATGTCTGCAAAAACACCTTGCAGTCAAAAAAGTTTTCTATGTCCTGACGGGCAAATGTGCTGATTTTCTTGAGCATTGCACCGTTTTTACCGATTATAATTCTCTTGTGAGTGTCACGCTCGCAGAAAATCGTAGCGTCAATATCCAAGATTCCGTTGTCCCTTGTTTTCATTTTTTCGATTACAACGGCTGTGCCGTGAGGGATTTCCTTGTCGCAGAGCCTTAAAATCTTTTCACGGATAATCTCGGCTACAATTACCCTTTCAGGCTGGTCTGTGAGCGTGTCGTCATCAAAGTAATGTCCGCCCTCGCTCGACTGCTTTTTCAGCTCGTCTAAAAGCTCGTCCATTCCGCTTCCGTCCTGTGCGCTGACAGGTACGACTGCCTCAAAATTGTAAAGCTTTGTGTAATCAAGAATCTGCTTCATCAATGCGTCTTTTTCCTTGAGCATATCAATTTTGTTGATTGCAAGGATTGCAGGCATTTCAAGCGACTTGAATTTTTCAATCAGCATAAGCTCGGTGTTTGTCGGCTCCTTGCCTGCCTCGACAACGAGCATACAGCAGTCAACGCCGCCGACGGATTCGTTTACGGAGCGCACCATATACTTGCCGAGTGAATTTTTCGGCTTGTGCATACCCGGTGTATCAAAGAAAACAAGCTGATATTCGCCGTCTGTGAGCACACCCGTTATTCTGTTACGAGTGGTCTGCGGCTTGCTTGAAACAATTGCGATTTTCTGACCGAGAAGTCTGTTGAGTATTGAGCTTTTGCCAACATTCGGTCTGCCGACTATTGCGACAAAAGCTGATTTATCATTAGTATTCATCAATTACCTCTTATACAAAAATTTGGGGCAAACCGGATACAGTATGCCCCTTTTAATTACATTTTTATTTTAAGCGTAAAAGCTTTTCCTTAATTCCGACTGGACCGAGCACTATAAAAACAACCGAAAAAACGGCTGAAATTACAAGCAACACAAGCAAAACGGGATTTGCGCAAAAGAACAGAAAAATCCCGTAAAGCACGTCAAAATCAAGGAAGAATATTACGGCTGTAACTGCCGCCGCAATTGACAGCACAAGCACCGCCCCTGCCGCAGTATCCTTGGCAACTCTTATAAGCGGCTCGTACCTGTCACAAATCAGATTGCAAAGCTCCTCGACACAGGTGTTTACAATTTCGGCGAACATAATAAGGGCTATGAGGATAATCAGCAAAGCCGTCTGCGCCGCCGAAAAATTGTAGAAAAGCGAAAACAGCAGGACGTAAAAGCCTGCCACCATATGAAACCTCATATGGCTCTCGCTTTTAACCGTGTACCATATGCCCCGAAAGGCACATTTAAAGCTTAAAATCTGCTTTTTCATATCAAATCAAGGCGTCATCAACTATGTAGCTTGATGATGCTGGAAGTCCGAGCTGTTCCATAATAAGCTCTTCCTTTTCTCTCATTCTTACCTTTTCAAGGTTTTCCATATGGTCATAGCCGAGAAGGTGCAGCACGCTGTGGGCAGTGAGATAGCCGACCTCTCTCTGGAGCGAATGGCCGAAAAGCTCAGCCTGATCTCTTGCCTTCTCCATTGAAATCACAACGTCGCCGAGAATCTTTGCGCCTGTTTCCATATCGGTATCATAAACGCCGTTTTCACCCATCGGGAATGAAAGCACGTCTGTTTCAAT
>CAZNUF010000148.1:1847-3950 GCA_964576125.1 uncultured Ruminococcus sp.
CTATTCCCTCAATATTTTTCAGGATTTTAATGCAGTCCTTAAGTCCGCTTTTGGCTCCTCTCGGCAGGTCAATCTGCGTAATATCGCCGGTGATTACCATTTTGGAGTTAAAACCAAGACGTGTAAGAAACATTTTCATCTGCTCACTTGTAGTGTTCTGCGCTTCGTCAAGGATAATAAAGCTGTCGTCAAGTGTTCTGCCTCGCATATACGCAAGAGGAGCAACCTCAATATTGCCACGCTCAACGTATTTCTGATACGTTTCTGCACCGAGCATATCAAAAAGAGCATCGTACAGAGGGCGAAGATACGGGTCAACCTTGCTTTGCAAATCACCGGGTAGAAAGCCGAGCTTTTCGCCTGCTTCAACGGCAGGACGTGTTAAAATTATGCGGTTAATCTGTTTACTGCGGAACGCCGTAACCGCCATTGCAACTGCAAGGTAGGTCTTACCTGTTCCGGCAGGTCCTACGCCGATTGTGATTGTATTGTCGGCTATCATATTGCAATAGCGTTTCTGACCGATTGTTTTCGGCTTAATCGGCTTGCCCTTTGAGGTTATGCAGATGCAGTCGCCTGCAATCTGTTCGATTTGTTCCTCGCTGTCCTCATTAACAAGTGAAATGCAGTAGCGAATATTCTGCTCCGAAAGCGATTCTCCTCGGTTTATAAGTCGAAGCAGGCTTTCAATCACCCTACCTGCTTTTGAAACGCTTTCAGCCTCGCCGTCAATTTTAAGCTCGCTGTCACGGCAGGTTATGCGAACGCCGAATTCCTTTTCGATAAGTTTGATATTCTCGTCAAAACTGCCAAAAAGGGCAACTGCACTTTCCATTCTATCAATATTCAGAATTTGTTCCGTAAGGCAAAACTCCTGTTTCTACAAATTTAACAAAACAATTATACCACAAATTCAAAAGAAAAACTCACAAAAAATAGTTTTTTTCACTAAAATTTTAAATTTTGTAAAATGTGACGAAAACGCAAGTTATAGAAATGTCTTGTTTGTAATATTTATTGTTTCTTCTTCATAATAAAGTAAAAAATGCACAACATAATCAGCGTTTTAACAGTTTTGTTATTGTTCAAAATTATCCGGCGCAGTGAATATACATATATAATATGAAAGATAAAAATTAAATTTTTCAGAATTTTCTTGACAAAACAAGCTGTATGTATTATAATCTCGTTGGTGTAAAGAAATTTACTTTACACAGTATTTTGCTTTTATACGGCAGGGATCTGAAAAAATGGAAAAGAACATTGAGGTTTCACTGCTGTTTGACTTTTACGGCGAGCTTTTAAAGCCGTCGGGCAGACAGGCAATTGACCTTTACTACAACGACGATTTGTCGCTTGCCGAAATTGCCGACCAGACCAAAATTACAAGGCAGGGCGTGCGTGACAGCATTAAGCGTTGCGAACAACAGCTTTTTGATTTTGAAAAAAAGCTCGGCCTTTACAAAAGATTCTGCGAGCTTGAAAAAGGGCTTGAGGAAATTTCAGCCACTGCTCGGGAAATCTTTGAAAATTCACACGACAACAACATCAAAGCGCTTGCCGACAAAATTAAAAGCACGGCAGACGCACTTAAAGAATAAGAGGAAATTTTATGGCATTTGAAGGACTTGCAGACAAGTTAAGCAACGCATTCAAAAAACTGAGAAACAAAGGCAAGCTTTCCGAGAGTGACGTTAAGGAGGCTATGCGAGAGGTAAGGCTCGCACTGCTTGAAGCCGACGTAAACTACAAGGTTGCCAAGGATTTCACAAACAAGGTTACCGAACGTGCGGTAGGTCAGGACGTTATGGAAAGTCTTACCCCTGCGCAGATGGTAATTAAAATAGTTGACGAGGAGCTTACAAGCCTTATGGGCGGCGAGGGTGCAAGAATTGAATTTGCATCTAAGCCACCGACAGTGATTATGCTCTGCGGCTTGCAGGGTTCGGGTAAAACAACGCATGCAGCAAAGCTTGCAAAAATGCTTAAGGAGCAGAACCGCAGACCGTTGCTTGTTGCCTGCGACATCTACCGTCCCGCCGCTATTGACCAGTTAAAGGTTGTCGGATCAAAGGCAGGCGTTCCCGTATTTGAAATGGGAAC
>CAZNUF010000149.1:0-3925 GCA_964576125.1 uncultured Ruminococcus sp.
GACTCAGGCACGGGTCCAAGTCCGCAGTGTCAACCAGCTGTCCAGGAAGACTCGCTCCCGACTCCGACGTCCCGCGGTGTCGACCAGCTCTCCCGGGTGACTCGGCCTCGGGTCCGATGGCCCGCACGGTCGATCAACTTTCCCGGGCGATTCGGGCCAGTGTCCTTGGGCCCGTGGCGTCGACCAACTGTCCCCGGCGTCTCGGGCCAGGGTCCGAAGGCCTGCGGGGTCGACCAACACTCCTGCGCATCTCGCACGCGTGTCCGAAGTCCACGGCGTCGACCAGCTGTCCCGGAAAACTCGGGCCCGTGCCCGAGGTCGCACGGGCTGGAGCAGCTGTCCTGGGGGACTTGGGCTCGGGTCCGAGGGACCGCGGTGTGGACCAGCTCTTCCAGGTGACTCGCGCTCGGGTGCGGGTGCCTTCTGGGTCGACCAGCTCTCCTGGGCGACTCGGACCCGTGTCCAAGAGTCCGTGGGGTCGATCAGGTCTCGTGGGCGACTCGTGCTCAGGTCTGAGTGCCCGCTTGGTCGACCGGCTCTCCCGGGCGACTCGGGCTCTGGTGCTAGTGCCCGTGGGTTCCACCAGCTCTCCTGGGCAACTTGTGCTTGGGTCCGAGGGCCCGTGGGGTCGACAAGTTCCCCGGGTGTCTCGCGCTCGTGTCCGAAGGCCCGTGGTGTGAACCAGCTTTCCAGGGCGGCACGGGGCCCTGGTCCATGGGCCCGCTGGGTCGACAAGCTGTCCCGGGCAACTCGGGCAAGTGTCTGAGGGCCATCAATGTCGACCATCAGTCTGGGGCGACACGGGCTCTGGTCCGTGGTCCCGTGGCCTGGACCAGCTGCCCCGGGCGACTCGGGCCATGCACAAGGTCCCGCGGCCTGGACCAGCTGCCCCGGGCGACTCGGGCCATGCCCAAGGTCCCGCGGGCTGGACCAGCACTCACGGGCCACTCGGGCCCATGCCTGTGGGCCCCCGGTTTTGACCAGCTGTCCAGGGTGACTCGGGCCAGGTTCCGAAGGTGCGCGGGCTCGACCAGCTCTCCTGGGAGACATGGGCCTGTGTCCAAGGGCTTGTGGGGTCGACCACCTCTCCCGGGCGGCTCACAATCAGGTGCGAGGGTCCGGGGTGTGGATCAGCTGTCCAAGGGGTCTCGAGCCCGGGTCCTAGGGCATGAGGGGACGACCAGCTATCCCGGGAGACATGGGCCCAGGTCCGAGGGACGGTGGGGTCGACCAGCTGTCTAGGACAACTCGCGCCTTGGTCCGAGGGCCGCTTCGTCGACCAGCTGTCCTGGGTAACTCTGGCCCGTGCCTGAGGTCTCGCGGACTCGACCAACATTCCAGGAGGACATGGGCGTTGGTCTGATGGCCCGCGGTGTTGACCAGCTCTCCCGGGCAAGTCGAGATCGGGTGGGAGTGTCCACGGTGTCGACCAGCTGTCCCGGGCGACTCGTGCCCAGATCCGTGATCCCGCCTAGTCAACCAGATATCCCGGACGACACGCGCCCGTGTCCGAAGGCCCGCGGTGTGGACCAGCTCTCCCGGGAGTCTCGCGCTTGGGTCCAAGGGACCGCGTGGTGGACATGCTGTCCTGGACGACTCACGCCCGTCTCTGTGGCCCTGGGGTGTCGACCAGATGTCCCGGGCGACTCGGGCCCGTGGTGTCGACCAGCTCTCCCGGGCGATTCGGTCCAGGGTCCGATGGCCCGAGAGGTCGACCATATCTCCCGGGCGACTGACGCTCAGGTCCGAAGGCCCGCGGGGTTGCCCAGCGCTCCCGGGTGACTCGGGCCCGTTTCCGAGGGCCCGCGGGGTCGACCAGCACTCCCATCGACTCGGGCCCGTCCTCAATGTCCCGCAGGCTCTACCAGCTGTCCCGGGCGACATGGGCCCGTGCCCGAGTGCCCAGGGAGTCGACCAACACTCCCGGGGGACTCGCAATCAGGTACGAGGGGCCGCGGGTTCGACCAGCTGTCCTGGGAACCTCGGGCCCGTGCCCGAGGTCCCGCAGGCTCGATAGATGTCCTGGGCCAACTAGGCCCGGATTCCAGAGCCCGCGGCATCGCCCAGCTTTCGCGGGTGACTCTGGCCAGGGTCCAAGGGCCCGCGGGGTCAACCAGCTGTCCCCGGTGACTCGGGCCCACACCCGGGGGCCGGCGGGGTCGACCAGCTCTTCCGGGCCATTCGGGCCCTGTTCTGAGGGCCCGCGGCTTCGACCAGCTCTCCCGGGCGACTCGTGCCCGTGTCCGTCTTCCCGCTGGGTCGACCAACACTCCCGGACGAATCACGCCCAGGTCCGAGGGCCCAAGGTATCTACCAGCTCTCCCTGGCGACCTCCGCTCGAGTCCAAATGCAAGCGAGGTCGACCAGCTCTCCCGGGTGACTCGGCTTCGGGTCCAATGGCCTGCGGGTTTGTCCTGCTGGCCCATATGACTTGCACCTGGCTCCGATGCCCCGGGGGGTTACCAGATGTCCCGGGCGACTCGGTCCAGTGACCGAGGGCCCGCAGGGTCGACCAACACTCCCAAGCCACTCGCGATCGGGTGCGAGGGCCCGCGGGGTCGACCAGCTCTCCTGGGAAACACGGGCCCGTGCCTGAGTTCCTGCAGGCTCGACCAGATGTCCTGGGCGACCTAGGCCCGGATTCCAGTGTCCGCATCGTCAACCAGCTGTCCCCGGCGATTGGGGCCGCGGTGCGAAAACCCTCGGTCTCGATCAGTGCCCCGCGCGACTCGGGCCGGAGCCCATGGGCCCGCGGTGTTGACCAGGTCTCCCGTGCGACATGGGACGGTTCCGATGCCCCACGGTGTCGAACAGGTGTCCGGGGCGACCTGGGCCCGGGACGAGGCCCCGCGGGGTCAACCAACACTCCCGGGCAATTTGCGATCGGGTGCGAGTGCCCGCAGTGTGGACCAACTCTCCTGGGCGACTCGGCCTCATGTCCAATGGCCCGCGTGGTCGACCAGCTGTCCTGGATGACTCACGCCCAACTCCGTGGCCCCGGGGTGTGGTCCAGATGTCCCGGGTGACTCTGGCCAGTGTCTGAGGGCCCATGGTGTCGACCAGGTCTCTCGGGCGATTCGGTCCAGGGTCCAATGGCCCGAGAGGTCGACCAGATCTCCCGGGCGACTCACGCACAAGTCCTATGGCCTGCGGGGTTGCCCGGCACTCGCGGGCAACTCGGGCCCGTTTCCGAGGGCCCACGGTGTTGACCAGCCCTCCCTTCAACTCGGGCCCGTCCCCCATATCCCGCAGGCTCTAGCAGCTGTCCCGGGCGACATGGGCCCGTGCCCGAGTGCCCGGGGTGTTGACCAACACTCCCGGGGGACTCGTAATCAGGTGCAAGGGGCCGCGGGGTCGACCAGCTGTCCCGGGAAACTCGTGCCCGTGCCCGAGGTCCCACGGGCTCGATAGATGTCCTAGGCGACCTCAGCCCGGATTCCTGTGCCCGCGGCTTCGACGAGCTCTCCTAGGCGACTTGCGCTCGGGTGCTGGGGCCTGCTGGGTAGACCAGCTCTCCCAGGCGATCGGGCCCATGTCCAAAAGCCCTTGGTGTCGACCAGGTCCCCTGGGTGATTCGCGCTCTGGTGCGAGGGCCCGCGGTGTCGACCAGCTGCCCAGGCGACTCGGGCACTGTTCTGAGGGCCCGCGGGGTCAACGAGCTCTCCGAGGTGACTCGTGCATTGTCGGACTCCCCCCCGCGGTCGACCAGCTGTCCCGGACGAATTGCGCCCAGGTACGAGGGCCCGCAGCGTCGACAAGGTTTCCCGAGTAACTCGGGCCCGTGCCCGAGGTTCTGCATGCTCGACCAGCTTTCCCGGGTGGTAAGGGCCCCGTTCTGAGGGCCCTCGTTGTCGACCAGCTGTCCCGGGCGACTCAGGCACGGGTCCAAGTCCGCAGTGTCAACCAGCTGTCCAGGAAGACTCGC
>CAZNUF010000150.1:0-2531 GCA_964576125.1 uncultured Ruminococcus sp.
AGCATTTGCAGGCTTTTTATCGGGCCACTTTGTGTAAATCAGCTTAAGCATAATGGGCGTTGCAAGTGATGAAACTATAATCAGAATGATTACGGGGGTGAAGAATTCGGGCGACATAAGTCCCGTATCGAGTCCCTTTTTGGCTACAATCAGTCCGACCTCTCCCCTGTTCATCATACCGACGCCGATTTTGAGCGAATCGGTCATATTAAATCTGCAAAGCCTTGCTGTTCCGCCGCAGCCGATAACCTTTGTTAAAAGTGCAACAGCGACAAGCGCAATTGAAAACCAGAGCATAGACATATCAAAGCTGTCAAAGCTTGTCTGAAGTCCAATGCTTGCAAAGAAAATCGGTCCGAAAATCATATAGGAGCTTACGTCCATTTTTCTTTCAATATAGCTTGAATCCTTGATGTTGCAGAGGATAATACCTGCAACGTATGCGCCTGTGATGTCAGCAATACCGAAAAATTCTTCTGCGCAGTACGCACACGCAAAGCAGAGTGCAAGACCGAAAATCGGGATTCTTCTTGAATGAGGCCAGCGTTTGTCAAGCCACTTGAACAGAAAGTACAAAGCAAAGCCGACCACAATTGCAAGTGCAAAGAAAATTACAATATTGATGCAGACGTTAAGCGGCTGAACCTTCGGATCCTTAAAGCCGATTACAACGGTAAGCAGTACAATGCCGATTACGTCGTCAATAACAGCCGCCGAAAGAATTGTGGTAGCAACCTTTCCTTTAAGGTGTCCCATTTCTTTAAGAGCCTGAATGGTGATACTCACCGAGGTTGCGGCGAGGATTGTTCCGACAAAAATCGCCTCAAGCATCTGCGCACCCGGCTCGCCGAAACCGAACGCAAGATAAATCGCCGCACCGCCGAGGATTGACACGACAACGCCTGCAAGTGCAATCATAAACGACACAAAGCCTGTTTTGACAAGCTCCTTCAAGTCCGTTCCCAGACCTGCCGCAAACATAAGCAGTACAACGCCGATTTCAGCCATACCTGCAATAAAATTATCGTACTGAACAAAATTAAGCAGGCACGGTCCTACGATAAGTCCTGCAACAATCTCGCCGACAACCTGCGGTCCGCGGAGCTTGCGCACAACAAGTCCGCAAAGCTTTGCCGCAATCAGAATTATGGCGAGATTTTTTAAAATCTCCAGCGTTTCCACAAAATACACCTCATTCAAAATCACATTATAATTCATTAATATTTTAGCACGAAACAGACAAAATTCAACGCAAAGAAATGTCATTTGACAATTTCTATGTATTTACCAAAACGCTTTATTTATGATAAAAAAATCTATTGATAAATAAAACAGCCGAAATGCTCATAAAGCAACTTCGGCTGAATCAATAACAATATATTAAGCTTTTAATCTGCTTGGCATTTTTATTTTCGTTGCAAGCTTGCCAACTGCGAATATCAAAAGAATTTCGGGTATGCATTTAATTCCCACGCTGATAAATCTTGCCGATAAAAGTGCAGGATATGAAGAATCCGCCAGAATAATGTTAAGCCAGTAAGCCGCAAGGAAGGTTTCTACCAAAAGCGTGTTTGTTATCCATGCAATAATAGTTCTGGGGAGAGAAATGTTATTCTTGTAAAAAGCAAAGCCGTAGATAAATCCCGTAAGGAGTCCGCTTATCGTAAAACCGGGGAAATAACCGCCTGCTGTCGGGAACAAAAAGAACGAAATTACGTCGCCCAACGCACCCACAAGACCGGCAGGAATCGGACCGAACATTACGCCCGTAACAGCTATCGGCAAAAATGCGCCGCTGATTTTTACACTGTTTCCGAATATCGGAAGAGTTGCATTTGCAAATAAGCCGAGCACTATTCTGAGTGCAAGGAGCATTGCGATTGCGGCAAGCGAATAGACGTTTTTCAGCTCAAAAAGTGAGCCTGTGAGTTTTTTGACTGTTGACATTTAAAATACCTCCTGAAAACTCGATGTTGCTTCAGGAAATATAAAAAAGCGGACAGAAAACTGCCCGCCTTGAAACGTCCCAAAGTAACAGCGGGATGCGAAATCTGCACCGCAGAGGTTTCCCTCTTTCGTTTCTGCGGCAACTCCCCGTCCGCAGAACACTTCACGCACAAATTTCTACTCTGTGAATATTGCAAACTTTTTGTTTGCTCTTAAAGTATAACACTTATATCGGATTTGTCAATACAAATTTAAAATACTCCGTTCATAACAAGAATTACAAGCACGCAGGTGAGAATAATAATTCCTGCAACAACTACTGCGCCGATAATTGAATTCTTCTTGCTGTTCTCTTCAAAGGTCTGTTTCGGAATAAGATTAGCCTTTTGCAACGCTTCAATTGCAAATCTGAAAATAAACAGTGCAATTCCTCCGTTAAGTCCTGCCTTAAGCAGATTGAACGGTATAAATACGGGAATAATCATTTCAACAACTGCCTCTCTCGGAATACCCTGATAAATCGGCGTGAGGATGTAGTTCCACAGCACCATTGCAACCGTCATAAGCACTGCGCCGATGATGAT
>CAZNUF010000150.1:2631-3874 GCA_964576125.1 uncultured Ruminococcus sp.
CACCACAACGTAAGCCATTGCGGCAATCAGAGCCATAATTACCATTTGCTTAATCCTGTACGAGCTTTCGGCAGGATTTACTGCCTTTGTTTGTTTTTCTTTTGTGTTTACCATAAAAATCCTCCTAAAACAGGTTTGATTAAAGCGAAAAATATCCGCTTCAAAAAATCGGCTGTCAAGGATATAAAAAAAGCTCCGCAGTATCTGCGAAGCTTTCCGATAAAACAACTCAATATGTTCCGCAAATTAAAATTGCGAAACCAAAGCTGATTCTTCTCGTATCCGGACTTTAACCGTCGGTGTCTGAATTTCACAGACTCGGCAAGCATTGCTTGTTCGCGGACTATAACCGCCGGTGGAGAATTTCACTCCGCCCCGAAGACAACCGTTATTTATATTATATATCGTATTTATTATTTGTCAACTATGTTTTTATGAGTTCTTTAAATTCGTAGCCTTTGAAACATTTCTCTTTTTCGGCTTTTCGGGTTTTACATTCTTGCCCTTGTACTTTCTTGCCGCCTTTGACGCCTTTTTAAGGTCGTCATCAAAATATTCAAAAAGGCTTTCAAACTCTTCATTTGAAAGGCTGTTTAAAATTACAACCGTAATGATTGAGCGTGTGTCAACGTCGCCGTTGCCGTACTGCAAATTGAACACGCCAGCAAACTTTTCAAGCTCGGGCTTTGACGCTCTTTTGATATATGTCGCAACCTTGGGAGCAATATGCTCCTTTGCAAAGGTTGCGCCTCTGAACGGGAAGTAGCAATCCTCCTCGTTCTTGATTTCATCTCTGAGCTCGGGGAAATATGTTACAAAACGCTTTGCAAGGAATTTTGGAGTTGCTGTTCCGTCGTCGTCTTTTTTCTTTTTCTGCTTAACCTGCTTTGCACGCTTGATTGCAATTGTGCCCGAAACGCCCTCTACAAAGTCGTTTGCAATACTCTCGGCGTCCTTCTGATCTGCAAATTCATCGTCGTAAAGCCACGTTGCAAGAGTTTTCCACTCGTTGTCGGGACCGTCCTCCGTCATTGTGCAGGAACGGAGCACCATCTGCTGTTTGTCCTTGAAGTACACTACAGAATATGCAAGATTCTGACTTGTAAAAAGTGCAACAAGCTCGTCATTGTTATCAGTTGCGACCTTCTGCTTTGTATAGCCTGTTTTAACAAGCTCTGCTTCAACCTTGCCTACTATTAAATCAAATGCCTTTTTATATTCCAAATTAATCTTCCTCTCGGAT
>CAZNUF010000151.1:0-3856 GCA_964576125.1 uncultured Ruminococcus sp.
CTCAAAGAGGAGGGACTTGAGGTTATCCTCGTGAACTCAAACCCTGCTACAATTATGACAGACAACGCAATGGCTGATAAAATATACATTGAGCCTCTTACGCTTGAAACCGTCAAGAGAATCATCAAAAAGGAACGTCCCGACAGCCTGCTTTCAACCCTCGGCGGCCAGACAGGACTTACCCTTTCAATGCAGCTTGCAAAGGAGGGCTTTCTCGACAAGTACGGCGTAAAGCTTCTGGGCGCAAATCCCGAAACAATCGACAAGGCAGAGGACAGACAGCTCTTTAAGGACACAATGGAGTCAATCGGTCAGCCGTGTATTCCCTCAACAGTTGTAAACGACGTTGAGTCTGCCGTTAAATTTGCAGATGAAATCGGCTATCCCGTAATTATCCGCCCTGCATTCACTCTCGGCGGCACAGGCGGCGGTATTGTTGACAACGAATCGGAGCTTCGTGAAATCACTTCAAACGGTCTTGAGCTTTCACCCATTACACAGGTGCTTGTTGAAAAGTGTATTTCGGGCTGGAAAGAGGTTGAGTTCGAGGTTATGCGTGACAGCGACGGCAACGTAATCACCGTATGCTCAATGGAGAACTTCGACCCCGTCGGCGTTCATACAGGCGACTCAATCGTAATCGCTCCGACAGTTACTCTTGCCGATAAGGAGTATCAGATGCTCAGAAGTGCGGCTCTCAATATTATCTCCGCACTCAAGGTAGAGGGCGGCTGTAACTGCCAGTTTGCACTCAACCCCGAAACCTTTGAATACGCAGTAATCGAGGTTAACCCCCGTGTGTCACGTTCATCTGCACTTGCTTCAAAGGCAACAGGCTATCCCATTGCAAAGGTTGCGGCTAAAATCGCAATCGGCTACACACTCAATGAAATTAAAAACGCCGTTACGGGCACAACCTACGCTTGCTTTGAGCCTGCGCTCGACTACGTAGTTGTAAAATTCCCGAAATGGCCTTTCGATAAATTTGTATATGCAAAGCGTACCCTCGGTACACAGATGAAGGCAACAGGCGAGGTTATGGCTATTGCTCCCACCTTTGAGCAGGCAATTATGAAGGCTGTCAGAGGTGCGGAGATTTCGCATAATACGCTTGACGACAAGGAGTTTGCAGAGCTTTCAAACGCTTCTGTTTATGACAGATTAAGCGTGTGTGACGACAGAAGAATCTTCTGCGTTTATGAGGCACTCAAAAGAGGAATCACAGTTGACGAGATTCACTCGGTAACAATGATTGACGAATGGTTCCTTGAAAAACTTAAGAATATCATTGCTGTTGAAAACGAGCTTAAGGACGGCGAGCTTACCGAGGAGCTTTATGTCCGTGCAAAGAACATCGGCTTCCTTGACAAGACAATTGAAGAAATCACAGGCAAAAAGGTTGAAAATCCCCTTGTTCCCGTTTACAAAATGGTTGATACCTGCGCCGCAGAGTTCGCCGCAGAAACACCCTACTTCTACTCAACCTTTGATAAGGAAAATGAGGCTGAGGAGTTTATCAAGGAACGTGCCGACGGCAAGAAAACAGTTATCGTATTCGGCTCGGGTCCTATCAGAATCGGTCAGGGTATCGAGTTTGACTATGCTTCCGTTCACTGCGTGTGGGCACTCAAAAAGGCAGGCTACGACGTTGTAATCGTAAACAACAACCCCGAAACTGTTTCAACCGACTTCGATACAGCTGACAGACTTTACTTTGAACCCCTCACCACAGAGGACGTTATGGGCATCATCAAAACCGAAAAGCCTTTCGGCGTAGTTGTTGCATTCGGCGGTCAGACCGCTATCAAGCTCACAAAATTCTTAAGCGACAACGGCGTTAATATCCTCGGCACTTCCTACGACGCAATCGATATGGCTGAGGACAGAGAGCGTTTTGACGAGCTTCTTGAAAAATATCAGATTAAGCGTCCGAAGGGCGTTACGGTAATGACAACCGATGAAGCACTTGAGGTTGCTTCAAAAATCGGTTATCCCGTACTTCTCCGTCCGTCATACGTTCTCGGCGGTCAGAATATGATTATCGCCTTCAACGAGGACGACGTAAAGGAATATATGGCCATTATCCTTGCACAGAACATTGAAAACCCGATTCTTATTGATAAATACCTTATGGGTACGGAAATTGAGGTTGACGCAATCTGCGACGGCGAGGACATCTTAATCCCCGGTATTATGGAGCATATTGAGCGTGCAGGCGTTCACTCGGGCGACTCAATTGCAGTTTATCCTGCTTGGAATCTTTCGGATAAAATGACGCAGATTATTATTGAAAGCTCCAAAAACCTTGCAATCGAGCTTAAGACAAAGGGACTTGTAAACATTCAGTACCTTATCTATAAGGATGAGCTTTACGTAATCGAGGTTAATCCACGTTCTTCACGTACAATTCCGTATATAAGTAAGGTTACGGGTGTTCCGATGGTTGACCTTGCAACAAGAGCAATGCTCGGCGAAAAGCTCAAGGATATGGGTTACGGAACGGGACTTTACAGAAAGAGTCCGTACATTGCAGTTAAAGTACCTGTATTCAGCTTTGAAAAGCTTATCAACGTCGATAACCACCTCGGACCCGAGATGAAGTCAACCGGCGAGGTGCTCGGTATTGCGGCTACGCTTGAGGAGGCACTCTACAAAGGCCTTATCGGCGCAGGCTACAAGATGAAGAAAAAGGGCGGCGTGTTTATCACAGTCCGCAATTCGGATAAAGCCGAAATCGGCGAAATTGCAAAGAAATACTACGACCTCGGATTTACAATCTATGCAACCGAGGGAACAGCCGCAGTGCTTAAAAAGTTTGGCATTGACGCTGTCGGCGTTAAGAAAATCCACGAGTCAAAAACAAGCAACACGCTTACTCTTATTGAGTCGGGCAAGATTCAGTATGTTATTTCAACCTCTGCAAAGGGCAGAATCCCATCACGTGATTCCGTTAAAATCCGCAGAAAGACAGTTGAAAGAAACATTCCTTGTCTTACTTCTCTTGATACGGCTAACGCACTTGCAGACTGCCTCAAGAGCCACTACTCACAGCACAGCACAGAGCTTATTGACATTAACAATATGAGGGAGGAAAAGCTTATGCTTAAGTTTACCAAGATGCAGGGCATCGGCAACGACTACATTTATTTCAGCACATTTGATCAGGAAATCAACAACCCCGAGGCACTTGCCGTAAGACTTTCCGACAGACACTTCGGAATCGGCGGAGACGGCGTTATCCTTGTTTGTCCGTCAAAGGTTGCAGACGCAAAGATGAAGATGTATAACCGTGACGGCTCCGAGGGCAAAATGTGCGGCAACGGTATTCGCTGCGTAGGCAAGTTCCTCTATGACCACGGAATGATTGACTATAACGAAAAAGACGAAATCACAATTGAAACCTTAAGCGGAATCAAGAGCCTTAAGGCATTTACCACAGACGGCAAGGTTACAAGACTCAGAGTAGATATGGGCAAGGCAATCCTTGACCCCAAGGAAATTCCCGTTGCAATCAACAAGGAAAAGGTTGTAAACGAAGCTGTTAAAATCGGCGATAAGGATTACAACATCACCTGCGTTTCTATGGGTAACCCCCATTGTGTTGTATTTATGGACGATATTGATAACCTCGACATTGAAAAGGTAGGTCCGGAATTTGAATTTGACAAGCTCTTCCCCGAAAGAGTAAACACCGAGTTTGTAACAGTTCTTGACGAGCATACAATCAAGATGAGAGTATGGGAGAGAGGCTCGGGCGAAACCTGGGCTTGCGGAACAGGCGCCTGCGCCGTTGCAGTTGCAGCTTGCGAAAACGGCTTCTGCAAAAAGGGCGAGGACATCAAAATCAAGCTCATCG
>CAZNUF010000152.1:0-3816 GCA_964576125.1 uncultured Ruminococcus sp.
CGGATTGCCGTTCGAAACTAAAGAAATGATGCTTGAAAGCGTAAAATACGCAGGTGAGAGAAGTGACGGAATAAAACTTCAGTTACTCCACGTGCTTAAAGATACGGATTTGCTTAATGATTATAACGAAGGATTATTCAAAACACTGTCAATGGAAGAATACATCGACATTCTCTGTGACTGCATAGAAATTCTGCCGAAAAATGTCGTTATTCATCGCTTAACCGGCGACGGCAATAAAAAACTTCTTGTTGCACCGCTCTGGAGTGCGGATAAAAAGCGTGTGCTGAATTCAATAAATAAAGCGTTCAGAGAGCGAAATATCGTTCAAGGCAGCAAAATATAACGGCAACTAAAAACAGCTCCGATTATTAATCGGGGCTGTTTTTGTGTTTATCACTATTTGATTTAATTTTCTTAATAATATTATACACAAGCATACCTGCGGCAATTATTGAAGCGCCAAGAGCAATTCCCACAATCAAAAGTCTTGTATTTGGATTATCAAAAGAATTGAGCTGACCTATCTCGTCATAGGAAGAAACCGATGTCGATTCTTCTGTCTTTTTACGCTCACTTTTAGAGCCTGATGATTCGCTTTTACCGGCATTATCAGAGCTATTGCTTTTATCAGAACCGCTTTTGTCGGATTTTGAATTGACGGTGATTTTTGCTGAAGTGCATTTTCCTGCGTCAATCGAATTAATATCAGAGTCAACACAATCACTGACGAAAAAGTCGATATATCCTGTTCCTGACTTTACGGCTTTTAAGGTAAGAGTGAATATACTTTCACCGTTATTAATATTTATACCGTCAGCATTAAGAAAAACAAGCTTCACCTTATCCGAAAGCTCATTGTATGCTATTTTTGACGTTTTGTCGCTTGCCTTTGCACTGCGAAATTCAAACATACTTTTATCATAAGTAAATTCAAAGCTTGCGGCACAGAGCTTTTTGTCACTGTCAGCAGTCATTGAAATTGTAAATATCCTGTTGTTGTCACAATTACAATCGCTTAATACAAAATCAACATTATTAGCAGAAGAAGCGGTTATAAGTGAACCGTAAGACAACAAAACAACAGTCATTATTAAAATGAATAATCTGAATATAATTCTTCTGAATTTATGCATAATAAACCTTTACACAGAAATTTTGTTGTTGTTTGAAAACCAAACATTTTTTACGCTGAATTCTTTGCCGTTTAAGTATTCAAGACTGCCTGCGTCATCAATAAAATTAAATCTGATTTTGTAGCTGTAAAGCGCCTGATATTTAAAACGGCTCTTTGATTTATCAGCAAATCCGTACTTTGTGTCACCTGCAAGCGGATGACCTATTGATGCCATATGCGCTCTTATCTGATGTGTTCTGCCTGTCAGTAGCTCAACCTCAACAAGGCTGTATTTTCCGTTAAAATCAAGCACAGTGTATTTTGTGTTGATTTCCTTTGAATTTTCAACCTCTTTTTTATGGACAGTAACCTTGTTTTTACTCTCATTTTTCGTGATAAAGCCGTGTAAAGTGGCACTTTCCTTTTCAGGCTTTCCGCATACAAGACATAGATAGTATTTTTCAAGCTCTCTTGTTTTCATCTTTTGATTAAGAACACGCAGACTATCTGCATTTTTAGCCGCAATAACTATTCCGCCCGTGTTTCTGTCAATCCTGTTTACAAGGGCAGGGGAGAAGGCTTTTTCTTCATCGGGATTGAATTCTCCCTTGTCGTAAAGATAGTGCTGAACCCTTGCAACAAGTGAATCGAAATGATAATTCTTATCGGGGTGAACAATAACACCCGGCTTTTTGTCAATAAGAATAATATTTTCGTCCTCATATACAATGTCAAATTTAGCGGGAGCTTTCAGAAAATCGTAATTTTTTTCCTCTGCGGCTTCAAAAAATTCATCCTTAATGAAGAACGTCAGAATATCACCCTCGTTGAGCATTGCAGAAATTTCGCATTTTTTGCCGTTGAGTTTAATACATTTTTTTCTGATGTATTTATACATAAGTGTTTTTGGCATAGTCTTAAAATGCTTTTGCAAAAATTTATCAAGCCGCTGATTAGCGTCATTTTTCTTAATTTCAAGAGTTCTCATAATTACCTCCGCATTTAACTATAATTTTAGAATAAAACTAATAAAAATTCAAGATGTATAATCACACAAATTTGTTTTTTGTATACAATGTTAAAGGGTGATACGGTGAATTGTCATACACAAAGAGTTAAATCGGCAGTTTTTTTCGGCTTAGGCTTGCTTGTTGCAACATTATTGCCGTGTGAATGGGTGCTGATTTTATCCGCCGGCGCACTTGTTATTGTAAGCATATCTTGTATACGGAGGTAAGTTTATGAAAGTTGTACTTATTGAAAGACCTAAATTTATATCAGCATTACTGCGGAGAATATTCAAAATTAAAAAAGAACATCAGACAATTTAGCATACAAAAGCAAATATGTAAATATTGACAAAATTTAACAACATAAGATGTGCATAGTGACAAAATGCTATGCACATCTTATTTTTATATTGTCTTTTGACTTAAAAGATTATATAATTATGTTGTTGTACAGTTATTGTTAATAATTGTAAAAATTTTAGGAGGTTAATTAACAATGAAAAGCGCAAAAAAAGCTATAAGCGTTATTCTTGCCGTATTAATGCTTATAACATGCGTTTCGGTATCTTTCACTGTAAACGCATCAACAGGTACGTTGAGTGACAAATACGCAACGAATCCGCAAGGAAAAATCGGAGTTAAAAAGACAATTACTATCGATGGAAGTTACAGCGACTGGTCCTCCGATATGCTAATTGCTCAAGGTGCAGCCTGGGATGTTGCAAACCACTATAAGGGAGGACATGAAAACTGCGTCCTCGATACATACGCACTCTATGCTGCGTGGGATGATAACAATCTTTATGTTGCATGGCAGATGGTAAACACAACAGACACATGGGCAAGAGAAGGCGACGGCCCTCTTTCTGACGGCGGACGTGTTCTTGATGTTCCGTTAATTCTTGCATTGAGCGTTGATCCGTCAAGCACATCAATGTCAAACAAGAATACAAACGGCGACCCTATCTGGGGACGGAAAATGGGACTTACCTTTAACCAGCACGTTGATCACCTTCTTTATATGAGCGGTAAGGTCGGAAACGGTACTCCCGGTATGTTTACTGCTGTTGACGCTCAGGGTAATACCAACTATACTAATGGCTTAAAAACATTTAAGGATAACGGTATTGAGTACAAAATGGCAGAGGGTAATGTTTGTGATTCAATCATAGGCTTGAATTATTCGAAAGATACTTCTGACGTATATTCAAATGACGCCGACTGGGTAGATTATAAAACATTCAAAGGCTCTAAAGGTGTTCACAATACAAAATATGACTCATTCTATGAGATTAAAATTCCGCTGTCAACACTCGGAATTAACTCAAGCTATATTGAGAACAACGGTATCGGCGCTATGGTCGTAGCTACAAGAGGTGAGTCAGGTCTTGACTGCATTCCTTTTGATGACACTATGCTTGATAACGCTACAGGTTCCTACGGAAGCGATGCAAGTACATCTCACGAAAAGGACGACGAAGATGTTATAACTTCTTCATTTGCAAGAATCGGTAATTTAGGCGGTACCACACCTGTAACACAGCCGACTATAGCAAAGCCCACAACACAACCCACAACTGCTAAACCAACCACACAACCCACAACTGCTAAACCCACACAGGCTACAACACAGCAGTCTACAACAGCAGCCTCATCACTTACAGTAAACGCTACCTCAAACTTCTTCCC
>CAZNUF010000153.1:0-3778 GCA_964576125.1 uncultured Ruminococcus sp.
ATGGTATAGGCGCATTTTCGCTTGCAAAGGACATCGGCGTAAGCAACAAAGAGGCGTCAACGTATATCAAAAACTACCTTGCCCACTACAGCGGCGTTGACGAGTATATGAAAAACGTCGTTGAAAAGGCAAAGCAGGACGGCTATGTTGAAACTATGTTCGGCAGACGGCGTTATCTTCCCGAGCTTACCTCCGGAAAGCATATGCTCAGAGCATTCGGCGAGCGTGTTGCAAGAAATATGCCGATTCAGGGAACAGCCGCCGATATAATCAAAATTGCAATGGTAAAGGTAAACGACAGAATCAAAAGTGAGGGACTGAAAGCAAGGCTGATTTTGCAGGTTCACGACGAATTGATTGTAGAAGCTCCGCAGGAAGAAAGCGAAATAGTAGCAAAACTCCTACAGGAAGAAATGGAAAACGCCGTTTCGCTTGATGTTCCGCTGACTGCTGATGCGGCGATAGGAAAGACGTGGTATGATGCAAAAGGATAAAAGATATATAGCGTTTGTCTGCACCGGCAACACCTGCCGCAGTCCGATGGCAGAGGGAATTTTCAATAAGCTTGCAGAGGAAAAAGGGATAGACGTCACCGCCGAAAGCTTCGGACTTTCCACGATTACGGGTGCTCCCGTTTCCGAAAACTCCGTAAAGGTATGCGCTGAAATCGGCGTTGACCTTTCAAATTTAAAGTCAACCTATGTCGAGGACGCACCTCTTGAAAAATACGAGAAATTCTACTGTATGTCGCAAAGCCACGCAAGGATTTTGTCGGAGTGTTATTTTGTTCCGAGTAAGGATATAGAAGTTCTCAATATCTGCGACCCCTACGGCGGAAACGAAATTATTTACAGAGAATGTCGTGATGAGATTTATAATTCTGTAAAGGAAATAATCAAACACTATGAGAATTGAAAAAATGACATCAGGTTATCTTGACGACGTATATATAATAGAAACCGAATGCTTTTCGCACCCTTGGTCAAAGCAGAGCCTTGAAGAGGAGCTGAATAACGAAACCTCACTTTTTCTCGTTGCAAAGGAGGAAAACGAGGTTATCGGCTACATAGGAATGAGCATAGTAATTGACGAGGGGTATATTTTCAATGTTGCCGTGCGTGAAAGCTACAGGAACAAGGGCGTAGCAACTTCGCTGATAAACGAGCTTGTTACCTACGGCAAGAAAAACAATTTCAGCTTTATTACGCTTGAGGTGCGTGAAAGCAATTTCCCTGCAATTTCACTCTACTCAAAATTCGGATTTATCAAAGCAGGGGAGAGAAAAGACTACTACTCCAACCCCAAAGAAAACGCAATATTGATGACGAAATATTTATAAAATTAATAAATGTAGGGAACGGTCTTGACCGTTCCGTTCTCCCAAAGGTTAGCCGTAGTCCGTCGGAACAGTCAAGACTGTTCCCTACAGTGATATAGTATTATATTTGAAAAAATGAAAGGATTTATATATGAAAATACTTGCAATAGAGTCCTCCTGTGACGAAACAGCCGCCGCAGTGGTTGAGGACGGACGAAAAGTTCTTTCCTCGGTTGTAGCCTCACAGGTTGAGGAACACAAGCTTTACGGCGGAGTAGTTCCCGAAATCGCATCACGCCGTCACGCCGAGGCAATAGTCCCCGTAGTCAGACAGTCACTCGAACAGGCAGACGTTATACTCGAAAACATTGACGCAATCGCCGTTACATACGCTCCCGGTTTAATCGGAGCACTTCTCGTCGGCGTTAATTTTGCAAAGGGACTTTCGCTTTCAACGGGAATCCCTCTTGTGCCTACGCACCACCTGCGTTCACACATTGCTTCGAATTATATTTCTAATCAGGAATTAAAACCGCCGTTTCTCTGCCTTGTAGTTTCGGGCGGTCACAGCCACATTGTTATGGTTGAGGACTATACAAAGATGAAAATTATCGGCAAAACACGTGACGACGCCGCAGGCGAAGCCTTTGACAAGGCGGCTCGCACGATGGGTATGTCCTATCCCGGCGGAATCGAGCTTGACAAGGTAGCCGAAAGCGGTAATCCGCTTGCCTTTAAGCTCCCTCGTCCTGTAGTTCACGACGCACCATACGATTTCAGCTTTTCGGGACTTAAAACGGCAGTAATCAATCTGATTCACAACTCTGCTCAAAAGGGTGTTGAAATCAGCAAGCCTGACGTTTGCGCATCATTCCGCTATGCTGTAGTTGACTGCCTTACAACCAACTTTTTAAAGGCGGCAGAGGATTGTAATGTAAACAAGCTTGTAATTGCAGGAGGTGTATCTGCAAATTCGCTTTTGCGCAAGACCTTGCAGGACGAATGTGCAAAGCGAGGCTATGAATTCTATATGCCCGACAAATCGCTCTGCGGTGACAATGCGGCTATGGTCGGCTCGCAGGGCTACTACGAATTTTTAAGCGGCAATGTTGCGGGTACAGACCTCAACGCTTTTGCTACAATGAGCATTGAATTATAAAATTGACAAAATAAAACTCTTATCATATAATTAAGACAACAATTCAAAAGATTTGTGGAGGAAACGATGGACGAAAATTTTAACAATGGATATAACAATCCGCAGGAAAATAACAGTCAGGATTATACACAGCAGTACAATCAGCAATATGGTCAGCAGAATAATCAGACCTACAATCAGCAGTATGACCAACAGTACGGTCAGCAGAATAATCAGAACTACAATCAGTATTATAATCAGCAATATAATCATCAAAACATCTATCAGGAACAGAATAATCAATATGACGGTTACAATGTTCAGCCGTATCCCTATCAGCAGAATTATCAGGAGCAGTACAATCAGCCTTATCAGTACAATGACCCCTATATGAACGGACAGAATTATTACGAGAACGGTTCAAGAGGTTTTGGCATTGCATCGATGGTTTTAGGTATTTGCTCAATTGTCTGTTGTCTGTTATCTTGCTTATGTTGTTTTGTTTATTTAGCTGTTCCTACGGCAATTGTCGGATTGATTCTTGGCATAGTATCAATTAAAAAGGGTGAGAATGCAAAGGGTATGGCAATTGCAGGTATAATAACATCAGCTTTAGGACTTGTGATTTCTGTTGTAATAATTATAGCTGTGGTTGTTTATCTTGCTAATTCGCCTTCAACGTATTATGACATTTATCCGAATTACTCATATTTTGATGAATTTGGCTATTAAAATTAATAGGTTTTAGCAGTAAACTTTTTTATAAGGGCGGACTGCTGTTCGCCGTTTATCAATGGAGGCAAGCTTGAAAAGATATAAAACCTATCAGAAGGTGCTTGTAATTTTACTTCCTTTTGTATCTGTAGGTGCGTTGTGGCTTTTGGCTGATTTCGCTTTAAAGCACGTTATGCTCCCCGAATGTCAGTTCTACAAATGGACAGGACTTTACTGTCCCGGCTGCGGAGATACAAGGGCGGTGATCGCACTTATGAACGGAGATGTTCTGCTTTCGTTAAGGCAAAACGCATTAATAATTGCGTTGCTTTTACTGGGAATCGCAATGTATGCGGAGCTTCTGCTGAAGGTTGTGTTTGAAAAGAAATTTAAATCTCCTGTATTCAATCTGAAATTTCTCGTAATTTTTCTTATTCTGTTTTCAGCTTACGCAGTGGTGAGAAATTTCGTTCCGGCTATTGCGCCGATATAAAATGAATAAATATACTATATATAATGAAAAGGGTGTTTAAAATGGGAAACAATCCTGTTGTTACAATTGAAATGGAAAACTCAAAGGTTATCAAAGCAGAGCTTTACCCCGAAAT
>CAZNUF010000154.1:0-3754 GCA_964576125.1 uncultured Ruminococcus sp.
CTGCAATAATCCATACAAACCCATCCGCTCTTACCGTTGTAGGTTGTGTAACCCCAGTTGTAGTCGGAATCTGATTTAACATCAGTTATTGTTATTTTCGTGTTGTTCGGAATTGTGAGAAGTACGCTGTTGCCTGTGCCTACTCCGTTTCTCATATTGAGATCAGCTGTTGTTTTGTAAACACCGGTTTTATATTTTATAGGAATAGTTTCAGCTTGTCCGTTGCTGAATTGACCTATGTATATATATCCCTGAAAGTTCCACCAGCTTGCGCCGCCTGCGTTGGAGTCGGATGTGCTTGCATAGGTGAGATAGAAGTTATTTCCGCTCCATGCAGAGTTAGAGAACGTAATCTGTCCGTTTTCAATTTTTTCAACAACAGCAACGTGACCGCCGCCGCCGTTGTATGCCCAGCACGCAATTGCACCGAGCTTGGGAGTTTTTCCGTAGCTGTAATAGCCGTTTGACTTGTTGTAGCCGTACCATTCTTCGGCGTTGCCCCATGAAAGCTTTGGCTCGGTTTTGAGAATTTCATAAGCTCTGCCGTAAGCGTAAGCCGTACAGTTGGGCATACCGTAGCCGTATTTATAGAAAACATTTAAGTTGCTGTAGTAATATTTATTTGATGACGCAGGAGCGGAGAGTCTGGGTGAATATGCAGTAGCCGCATTTGCGAAAATTGACATTGAGAAAACAGATGTAAAAAGAATTGCAACGGTAAGAACTACCGCAGAAATTTTCTTTGTAAAACGATACTTCAAAAAAACACCCTTTCTTATTAAAATTATTCAATTAATTACAAATTATTCCAAAAATGAAAATTACTAAAATGTAACCTTTATAAATAATTTTACCATATTGTATAATAAAAATCAAAGAGTATTTGCACTGATAAAAGGTGTTATTTCGTCAAATATTTACAGCAACTTACACAATAAGTCAAATATAGTGCAACACCGCACAATCAGATTGTGCGGCGTTAGCATAGGAGAATATGTTTTTTAATGTATTATTTTCTGCGATTTTAATTTTTATAAAGAAAGCTTTTCCTTGATTTCGGCAAGCCACTGCGGACGTATGCCGTTGGTATAGTTAAATTTGTTGTTAATTATTTCAGCCGTTTTGACAAAACCGTTTTCGTTATCGTAAAATACAACCTTGTCGCAAAGAGGAATAGTTTTCCTGAGTGATTCTATTCTGTTTTCAAAACGGCGGATAACATCAGCCTTTGGTATATCGTGACCGCCTTTGCGCACTCTGTTTGCTATACGCAAAAGGCTTTCTTCCTTTGAATTCAGTCCGATGTAATACATTGTAATATAGTAGCCCTGCTTTCTTGCCTGTCGCAGGGTACGTTCGGTTCTGTGCCCGAAAGGGTGGTTTCCTGCGTGAAGGAGATATTGTTTTCAAGACAGAACTGTATTTCCGATACGGCTTGTTTCCCTGCACGGAGATTGTCAAAATTGTTTTCCTTTGCAATTGCGTTTGCGTCTATTATGTGACCAAGCGGAGCACCCTGACCTTCAAGGACACCTCGCAGGCTTGATTTGCCTGTACCGTTTACTCCTGCAATTAATGTATAGTTATTCGTACGTTTCTCATTTGCATTTTATAGTTTCGGTTATTCTACGCTTTTAAGGCTTTCTACCATATTTACCGCTTTGATTTTAAAGCTCATTACGGCGTTTACGAGGAGTGAAAACAGCAGTGTAAAGCCGGCGGCGTAAATAAACGAGGTGGGGTAGATTTCACGTCCGAACATAATGTTGTCAACCTCAACCGTCTGTACAATAAACGAAGTGAGGAATATACCGAGCACAAGTCCGACAGCAATTCCGAGCAGGGTAAGGACAATGTTTTCCTTATAAATGAACGATGACGTTTCCCTGTTGTTAAAGCCGAGCACCTTGAATGTTGCAATTTCACGCACACGCTCGGCTATGTTGATGTTTGTAAGATTGTACAGCACAACGAACGCAAGAGCCGCCGCACAGGTTATCATAACAAGCACAACAAGGTTAAGCGAGTTGAGCATATTTTTAAAATCCTCAAGGCTTGTTGCAATGAATGAAACAGCCGCAATTCTGTCGTCTGTCAGAACCTCGGAGCTGAAGCTTTCCTGAGCAGTCTGAGAATTGTCCTCCAGCTTAACGTCGAGCATATTGTAGGTCGGATTTTTGCCGTAGAGGGAGCTGTAGAGCGTTGGCGTCATATAAATATAATTGTGCAGATACTGCTCAAAAATTCCGCATACCCTTGCTTCGCTGTCACCAAATTCACCGCTGATTTTTATTGTGTCGCCGACTTTTATTCTAAACTCATCCGACAGCTTTTCGTTTATAAGAACTCCGTCGTCGGTGAGAGTGAGTTCTTCATTTCCCTTGCGTGTGTGTAGCGAAATGATAGTGTCAAGCCGGTCGGGATTCTGCACAACAGTAAGATATGTGCTTTCGTCCTTTATCTGACCGTTAAACTCAACGGCTGCGTCCTGTTGTGAAGCAAGCATAAATCTGCTCACGTTATCTTTGCTTTTGACCTCGGAGGTGAGGTATGAAAGCTCTTTTTCGGTGCCGCCCTCTTTTGGAACGATTACGGCGTCGTACTTGTAAATTGTATCAAACTGGTCCTTTGTAAGCGGGTCAAAGCTGTTTAACAGACCGAACGCCGCAACGATAAGTGCCGTACAGCCTGCAACGCCGATTACCGTCATACAAAGTCTTGACTTGTACCTGAACAGATTTCTTGCCGTCAGCTTTGCGGTAAAGCTGAAACGCTTCCAGAGAGGTGTGATGTATTCAAGCAGAATACGCTTGCCGGGTTTCGGAGCCTTTGGTCGCATTGCTTCGGCAGGCTTGTGTGCAAGCGAACGCATACACACTACTATTGAAACAACGGTTGTGCATAAAACTGCGGCGGCAATTCCGAGAACAATACTCGGAATGTTGAGCACAAGCGTTATGTCGCCGATGTAGAACAAAATCTTGTAGGCGTTGTAGATGATAAACGGCAGAGAGCATACTCCGAGTACAGTGCCGATTACACTGCCGAGAATTGCGGCGATAAGTGCATAAATTACAAATTTGGTTATGATACTTATGTTGCTGTAGCCGAGTGCCTTCAGCGTACCGATTTCGGTTCGCTTTTCTTCAATCAGCCTTGTCATAGTCGTAACGCAGACAAGCACTGCTACAAGCAGGAAAAATACAGGGAATACCGACGCAACAGCGTCAAGCCTGTCGGCATTCTGTGAAAATGTTGAATATCCCGGATTGTCGTTACGTGTACATACGTACCATTCGGGTGAGGATAGCTTGTCAAGCTCCTTCTGTGCGTCTTTTATTTCTTCTTCAGCCTCGGCAAACTTTTCGTCTGCCTTTGATTTTTCCTTGTCGTATTCCTTTTGAGCGTCATCAAGCTTTTGCTGACCGTCGGTCTTTTGCTTTTCAAGCTCTTTAACGCCGTCGTCATATTGAGATTGTGATGTGTTGAGGGTGTTTTCGGCTTCAACGAGTTTGTTGTAGCCCTCTGTTTTTTGCGTTTCAAGCTCGGCTTTTCCGTTTTCAAGTGCCGTCTTGCCGCTTTCAATTTGCGCAAGTGCAGAATCAAGCTGTGCCTGTCCCTCGGCTTTCTTGGCATCAAGTTCCGACTGTGCAGAATCAAGCTGTGCCTTGCTTTCTTCAAGCTTGGATAAAGCCTGACTGTATTGTGAGTTTAGGTTATCGAGCGTTTGCTGTGCCTGTTCAAGCTGTGCGTT
>CAZNUF010000155.1:0-3743 GCA_964576125.1 uncultured Ruminococcus sp.
AAATGTCGGAGCGGTGAACTCCGACACTTCAATTCTCTATCTTCCCGTTTTTACTGTCCGTGAATGGTTTGCCCTGCCGTATCAGGTTCTATTTCGGTAGCGACAACCTCGGCAACGCTGTTGAACGAGTCAACGTGAACTCCGCTGTGATGACGTGAGTTTGAAAACTCAAGCGGATAAGTTTCGTTATTTACAACGTCAACAATAGGCGAACGCTTTGTTTCGCTGTTGCGTGACGGAAGCTCAATGGGATACTGTTCGTGTTTTTTATCTGACTTTTTACTCATAAATAAAACCACCTTTTTGATGAGGTGGTTTTAGTTTTTGTATTTTAAATTTTTTTATACATTGTTTATTTTGTTATTGAATAAGCCAAATGAAATATATCGTTGTACATTGTAAAGACTAAAAATACACAAATTGTATGAAATATAAAATCAGCTTTTGATATTAATCAGTGTAGGGAACGGTCAAGACCGTTCCCTACATTTGAGTGCGGTTGTTTTCATAACAAATTTGATAATTTTACATACTCTCCGGACAGCTTATGTTGAACATTGTCAGCACGTTTTTGATTACTGCCCTTACGCAGTCGCAGAGCGCAAGCCTTGCCTGCATAAGTCCCTCGTCCTCGCCCTTTACACGGCAGGCGTTGTAGAACTTGTGGAACAGCGTTGCAAGCTGTGTTACGTAGCGTGTAATCTTTGTGGGGTCGTAGTCCTTTGCGGCGCTGATAATCTCGCTTGTGTAGGAAGCAAGATGATTGATAAGCTCACGTTCCTCGGGAGCAGTCAGCAGAGAAAGCTCCTCTGCACTGCACTCACGTGCGTTGATGCCGTCCTTTGCAAGCGACTTGAAGATACTGCAAATTCTTGCGTGTGCATACTGAACGTAGTAAACGGGATTCTGATTGTCCTGACTTACAGCAAGGTCGAGGTCAAAATCCATTTGCGTGTTAGCCTCTCTTGTGTTGAACAGGAATCTTGCGCTGTCAACGGGCACCTCGTCAAGCAAATCGCCGAGCTGAATAGCCTTGCCCGTACGCTTGCTCATTCTTACAAGCTCGCCGTTTCTTACAAGCTTTACAAGCTGCATAAGCACAACGTCAAGCTTGTCGCCGTTACAGCCGATAGCGTCCATTGCGCCCTTCATTCTCATAACGTGACCGTGGTGGTCGGCACCCCAAACGTCAATAAGCGTAGTAAATCCTCTGTCAAATTTATTCTTGTGATACGCAATGTCAGCCGTAAAGTAGGTGGGATTGCCGTTCTGACGGATAAGCACGTCGTCCTTTAATTCGAGGTTGTCAATGTATTTCTGACTTTTGCCCTCTTTTAAAAGTTTTTCGGTAAGCACCTCTTTGTTCTTGTACCAGATTGCGCCCTCTTTTTCATATGTCAAGCCCTTTTCTGTGAGCAAATCTACAACAGCTTTTACTGCGCCGCTCTTGTGAAGCTCGCTTTCGAAGAACCACTTGTCGTAGAAGATTTTGTACTTCGCCATATCTTCCTGCATCTTCTTGATGTTCTTGGGAAGTGCAAAGCCGACGAGTGCGCTTTTGCGCTCCTCACTTGAAGCGTTTACAAGGCTGTCGCCGTTTATGTCTGCATATTCCTGTGCAAGTTCTGTGATGTCTGCGCCCTGATAGCCGTCCTCGGGAAATTCAATTTCATCGCCCTTGAAAATCTGAAGGTAACGAGCCTCAAGCGAACAGCCGAACTTTTCAATCTGATTGCCTGCGTCGTTGACGTAGAACTCACGCCATACGTTGTAGCCTGCTTTGTCGAGCACTGCGGCAAGACAGTCGCCGAGCGCACCGCCTCTTGCGTTGCCCATATGCATAGGACCTGTCGGGTTTGCCGAAACGAACTCAACCATTACCTTTTCGTCTGCACCGTATTCACTTCTGCCGTAATTTTCGGGGTCACTCTGAATTTCTCTGATTACGTTCGAGTAAAACTCCGTTCCGAGGAAGAAGTTGATAAATCCCGGTCCTGCCGTTTCAAAGCGTTCGCACATTGTACCCTCAAGGTCAAGGTTAGCCGTTATAGCCTGTGCAATTTTGAACGGTGGCATTCTGAAAGCCTTTGCACCTGCCATTGCGGCGTTTGTTGCAAAGTCACCGTGAGTCCTGTCGGCAGGGGTTTCTATTATAAACTGCGGAAGCTCTGCCTGCGGAAGCTCTCCGTTCTCGATTGCCTTGTTAATTGCGTTTGTAATTGCCTTTTTAAGCATATCAACCGCTTTTGCGTAAGTGTCCATTTTAATCCTCATTCCTGTTATTTTTTTCTTCAACCGTTATTTTAAATCTGTTTTCGCTTACAAGGTCGGTGTTGAAGTCGAGCGTGTAGCTTACCTCAAGCGTGCCGCCCTTTTCGTTAAGCGTATTTTTCATAGTCTTTGTAAAAACGCCTATCATCAAATCGCCTGCAATCGTTTGGTAAAGGCACTGATGACGTCTGCCCTTTTCGAGCATAAGGCGTGACTGCGTTTCGCCCTTTCTGATGATAGTGACGATGTTGTCCTCTACCTTGATGAGGTTGTCGGAGTGGTTGCTCGGATTTTCCTCGTCATACTCCTTGTAGCCGATGTAGCAGTGATTCTTTTTCATCATATAATTGCCCGAGGTGAGCACCTCAACTTTGTCGGTTTCACCGTCAAGCGTCTGTTCTCCGATTATCGAAATCAGATATTTTTCCTTATCAGCCATATTATTCCCTTATTTTTCAGTATTGCTCAATGTCAATCTGCGTAACCCTGTGCTCCATATCACGTCCGAGGAAAAGTCCCGCAACGCTTTCAAAGCCGTCGGGTGTGTCGCTGACGTAGAATTCAGGATTCTTCTGCGTGCAGTCGTCATTGAGAAGATTCTGTTCCTTTAATATTTTAGCGGCATAAACAGCCGTTTCGTATCCCGAGTCTACAAGCGCAACGCCCTCACCCATAAAGTCGGAAATTGCGTCCCTTAAAAGCGGATAGTGCGTACAGCCTAAAATCAGCGTGTCAATTCCCTCGTCCTTAAGCTCTGAAAGATAACGCCTTACAACAAGGCGCACAATCTGGTCGTCACGGCAGATTATTCCGCTTTCAACCAGCGGCACAAACAGCGGACAAGCCTGCTCATAAACCTTGAAATCGGGGTTTAATTTCTCAAGTCTGAGCTTGTAGCTGTGACTTCCGATTGTTGCGGCTGTGCCGATAATTCCGATTTTGCCGTTTTTCGTCTTGTGAGCTGCGGTAAAGGCTGTTGGATTTACAACGCCCGTGTAGGGAACGGAGAGCTTTTTTTCAAGCTCGTCACCTGCAACGGAGCTTACAGTACCGCAGGCGGCAACGACCATTTTTACGTTGTTTTCAAGCAGGAATGACGTATCCTGAAATGCATATTTTTTAATTGTGTCACGGCTTCGGTTGCCGTAGGGCACTCTGCCCGTATCGCCGAAATATATGATTTTTTCGTTCGGAAGAACGTGCAGAAACTCCTTAACTGCGCTCAGTCCGCCGAGTCCGGAGTCGAAAACTCCGATTGCGTTTCGGGATGACATACTATAACCTTCTTTTTTATTGATGTATACAGATTAAATAATAACATATTAAGTCGATTGTTGCAAGTAAAAATCAATTTATTTATTAGTCAAAACCTTTGACAAATGGTATAATTAATTGTATAATGGCTAAGTACAGACTAATCCGAGAGGAAGATTAATTTGGAATATAAAAAGGCATTTGATTTAATAGTAGGC
>CAZNUF010000156.1:0-3736 GCA_964576125.1 uncultured Ruminococcus sp.
GACGACTGGAGATGGCAGACTCACCTTGCAAATCTCCCGCTCTATTATGAGTTCAAGGACGACACATCAAGCGACAATGTAATTCTTAACGGTCTTAACGCTAAAGAAATTTCATTTAAGTATGCAGACAACTACAAGAATATTTTTGACCTTTATACAAATAACTCCTGCACAGACAAAAATCTCCTCGGCAGCAAGACTGTTGACGAATCAATGGCTGAATTTGCTACAGGCAAGTGCGCTATGATTCAGAACGGTAACTGGGGCTGGGCTCAGATTAACGGCGTTGACGGTAACGTAACAAAGGCTGAAAACATCAAGTTCCTCCCCATCTACACAGGTGTTAAGGACGAAGAAAAACAGGGTATCTGCATCGGTACTGAAAACTACTTTGCTATCAACAGCAACGTTGACGAAGCTACACAGCAGGCATCTATCGACTTCCTCGTATGGTTGTTCTCAAGCGATTACGGCAAGAAAGCTGTAACAAACGAGCTTGGATTTATCACTCCCTTCAACACATTCAAGGAAGATGAGCAGCCTACCGATCCGCTCGCTAAAGAAGTTCTTTCATGGAAAGCAAAAGAGAGCGAAGGAATCAAGAATCCCGAGTGGCTCTTCACAGCATTCCCGAGTGAAAACTGGAAGAACGAATTCGGTGCTTCTCTCCTCGAGTATGTTCAGGGTCAGAAGGACTGGTCAAAGGTTGTTGACGACGCAAAGGCTTCATGGAAGACAGAGCGTGAGGCAACTGCTGAATAAGCTACTTAAACAGATTGCACCAATCAAATAATTAACTGCAAACCTCCTGCTCCCTCGGGGGCAGGAGGTTTTTTTAAAAGGACAAATGGAGGGAAATATGCAAAAGGCAATAAAAAAATGGTTTCCTGTGCTTGCGCTTCCGACCGTTGTCGCATTTCTCATTTCGTTTCTGATTCCTTTTATTATGGGAATCTATCTCTCTTTCTGCAAATTCAAGACGGTAAATAATGCAAAATGGGTAGGCTTTGACAACTATCTCAAGGCTTTTGCAAACGAGGACTTTATAAATGCGCTGTGGTTTACGGTAAAATTCACGATTGTGTCCGTTATCACAATCAACATTCTCGCCTTTCTGTTTGCAATGCTGCTTACAAAGGCGCTTCGAGGCACCAACGTATTCAGAACAATCTTCTTTATGCCGAACCTTATCGGCGGTATCGTGCTGGGTTATATCTGGCTTATGATTATCAACGGCATTCTTCATTACTTTAATGCCACAATTACAACCGACGCTTCTTACGGCTTCTGGGGACTCGTCATACTGATGAACTGGCAGCTGATAGGATATATGATGATTATTTACATTTCGGGCATTCAGAATATTTCGCCCGACCTTATTGAGGCGGCACAAATTGACGGTGCAAACAGTGTGCAAAGACTGTTCCACATTACAATTCCGCAGGTTATGCCGTCAATTACAATCTGTCTGTTCTTAACGCTTACAAACTCGTTCAAGCTGTTTGACCAGAACTATGCTCTTACGGCAGGCGCACCCGGCAAGTCAACGCAGATGCTTGCGCTTGACATCTACAACACCTTCTACGGACGTGTAGGCTGGCAGGGCGTAGGACAGGCTAAGGCTGTAATATTCTTCCTCATAGTTGCGGCAATTGCGCTTACACAGCTCTTCTTAACAAGAAGAAAGGAGGTTGAAAACTAATGGCTGAAAAGGTTAAATCCAAAATCAAGGAGAAAGGCGAAAAGCTCCGTGCTCCCATGACAGGTAAGGACTGGATTAAATTTATAATCCTGATGATTATCTCCATTGTTTTCATCGCTCCGATTCTGCTTGTTCTGATGAACAGCTTCAAGGGCAAGCTTTATGTCAGCAACGAGCCGTTTGCTTTCCCGAATGCGGAAAGCTTTGTCGGACTGAAAAACTACACAAACGGCATTGAAAAAATTGATTTCTTCAGCGCATTCTTCGTGTCGCTGTTTATCACCGTTTGTTCGGTAATTTTAATTGTGCTTGCAACGGCAATGTGCGCATGGTTTATCACCAGAGTAAAGACGTGGTACACCAAGCTTATTTACATTCTCTTTGCATTCTCAATGATTGTTCCGTTCCAGATGGTTATGTACCCGATGTCACAGGTTGCAAATATGCTTCACCTTGACAATATGTTCGGTATCATCATAATCTATCTCGGCTTCGGCGCAGGACTCTCGGTATTTATGTTTGCAGGATTCGTAAAATCCGTTCCGCTTGAAATTGAAGAGGCGGCTATGATTGACGGATGCGGACCGATGAAGACGTTTTTCCTTATCGACTTTCCGATTCTCCGTCCGTCGGCAATCACCGTTGCAATTCTTCAGGCTATGTGGATTTGGAACGACTATCTTCTCCCGACGCTGATTCTGAGCGACACAAGAACGCTCCCGATGGCAATTCAGTATCTCCGTGGAGGATACGGTTCAATTGATATGGCGGCTATGATGGCTATGCTCGTACTTGCAATCATCCCGATTATCATCTTCTACTTCGCTTGCCAGAAATACATCATCAAGGGTGTTATGGCTGGTGCAGTCAAGGGATAAACCGAGCAACCCGTCACATAAATTTAAAACAAAGGTCGGAACATCGCTTTAATGCGGTGTCCCGACCTTTTTAATTATGCCGCCGAATTAATATCCCCAGCGGTCAAAAAATCTTACATCCTGATATGTAAGTATGTAGTTCTGGCTTTCGTGGAATGCGCTCTGCACAATATACGGATTATACATATACATAATCCTGTGTTGAACTGCGTCGTGGTTCTCGTCAAAAATATACCTTACCGCCTGTTTGCAGGCTTCGTTTGTGCCTATATCCGTCCTGCCGGTGTAGCGACAGCCGTCAATAATAGACTGAACGCTTGTATAGCCGTCAAAGCACATTGCGTCCTTAACCGCCTGTGCAATCAGAGCCGCACCGACAAATCCTCCCGAACCGAACTCGCCCATACAAAGTCGCTCCAGCAAATCCCTGTCGCCGTCACTTAATGTAACCTGACCGCTCTCATATGTTGGGTCGGGGTTGTCAATTGCAACAAGGTATCCTGCGTTCCACTGTGCATTGTAGTCGGCAGGAGTCTGCGGCGGAATAGCCGTTGCAAAGGGAATTGTCACCGCCTGAGTTGTGGCTTGTGCAGTAGAGGACTTTGTTGCCTTAGTCGGCTTTGTTGTCGTCTGCGTTGGCTTTTCTATTGTTGTAACAGGAACTGTCGTTGTGAGCACAATCCCCTCTCCTGCGGCAATTTCATTAATTCTTGGATTGATGTTTGACGCAGGAGCCGTTTTTTCGTTTTCGCCTGCTTTCAGCGTTCCGCTCGCAAAAACGGTCTGAATTACAACAAGCACCGAAACCAGAACAAGCGCAACTGACAGCACCTTATTGATTTTTTTATCCAAAAAATTTCTCAAACCTAATCACCTGAATAATTAATCATAGTTATTATAATTTTACCATAGTCAGCATTTGCTTTCAAGCCGTAGTATCGCACAAAACCGAGTGAAAAATTATACTAATATTTCACATAAATTTTTTACCTTTTAAGTTAAACGATAATTTAATGTGGAATGCGGAATTAGGAATGCGGAATTTATGGTCGCTTCGCTCCGGATTTGTAATAATGCGTGTTGTTTGGATAAGTTTATTTTCTGAACAAATTTTGATATATTGGTGACGTTTCCTCTATAATCGTAGGGAACGACC